>JACRMK010000043.1 GCA_016235055.1 Chloroflexota bacterium
ATCGGTGGCAGGCCCATGGTCTATTCGCTCCGTGTATGACCGGTTGTTCGTCAACCCATTATCTACCCGTTCCTTTCGATTGCAGTAATTTGGGTAATGACAAGGGGGATGAGGGGGCATACTGGCGGCCGACTCCAAAATGAGAATTGCTGCTTCTGGCTGCGGGCCAATTCGCGGGCGCGGCCAGGTTTGGCTATAATCGGGCCACAGATTTTTCGCCATTCACGACCAGGAGCGATCGTATGCCATCTGATCATGCCGCCGAACTGCATCACGCGTCCATCGTCATCGACCTCTCCGTGCAGTACCTGACGCGGCGCACCGCGCGCAGCAACCAATCCGGCCTGACCGCCGTCGGCCTCACGATCCCGATGCCGGGCGACGACATGGCCGCCGCGCTGCCGCGCGTGAGCGAGTACTACGACATTATTCTGAGCGATCCGCAGTTCTGCATCGCCGACAGCCCGCAGGCGATCCGCGACGCCAAAGTACGCGGGCAACTGGCGCACATCATGCTGGCGCAGGACTCGCTCTTTATCGGCAACAACCTGAAGAACCTTCTGATCTGGAAGCAACTCGGCCTGCGCATCATGCAGTTGACCTACAATGAGCAGAACCTGGCCGGCAACGGCTGCCTGGAACGGCACGACGGCGGTCTCACCCAGTACGGGCGCATCTTGATTCGCGAGATGGAGCGCGCCGGCATCACGCTCGACCTGACGCATGTCGGCGAACGTTCGTTCATGGGTGCCTGCAAGGCGGCCTGCGCGCCGGTCGTCGCATCACACTCCAACCCGCGCAGCGTCGTGAACAACCCGCGCAACATTTCCGACGACCAGTTGAAAGCCGTGCGCGACACCGGCGGCATCGTCGGCGTGACCACCTGGGCGCCGCTTATCTGGAACGGCAAGCCCGGCATGCCGGTACTGGACGACTACGTGCGCTGCTTGGAATATGCGATCAACCTGATCGGCATCGACCATGTCAGCACCTCGACCGATTCGATGGGCACCATGGGCGCATATCCACGGCACGATCCAGACCCGGATGCGCTGCCGTACGGCAGCGTAACCGACGAGTTTGACCGCCTCGCCGCGCCGCCCGACAACAACAATCGCCAGCCGGCCGACTTCAACGGCATCGAGGACTACCCGAAGCTGACCGCCGCGCTCGTCAAGCGCGGTTACGCGGACGCCGACGTCAAAAAGATACTTGGCGAGAACGCCATGCGCGTCTTCGACGCAACGTGGAAACCCGGCCTGTTGCGCTAATGGCGCCTCCCGCTGTTTGACGCCTGCCGGTTTACTCGTACAATAGGCACACTGCGAAGCCTGTTGAAATCAAAGGGGGTGATTGCCGCCAGACGTCGTCCAGTGCACAAAAGCCGATAGACCCGCGTTGCCGAACCGATCTACAACAGAAACGTTTACTAACAAGGGGAGAAGACACTGTGAACAAACGAATAATCGCGATTGCACTGCTGGTCGCGTTACTGACGGCGCTCTCTGCGTGCGGCGGCCCATCCACGCCCGCGCCGACGACCGCGCCCGCGGCAGCCACCAAAGCGCCGGCCGCCGCGGCGACTACGGCCCCGGCCGTAGCCACTACCGCGCCCAAGGCGACGGTCACGCGCGGCGGCACGCTGCGCGTCGGACTTGATTCCGACCTGACCACGATGGACCCGCACCTGTCGACCGCCGCCGTCGACCGCCAGGTCTATCAATCCATGTACAACCCGCTCGTCCGGCTCGACAAAGACTTGACGCTCAAACCCGAGCTGGCCGAAAAGTGGGAGTTCACCGACTCGACCACCCTGGTATTCACTCTGCGCAAAGGCGTGAAGTTCCATGACGGCACCGACTTCAACGCCAAAGCCGTTAAGATCAATTTCGACCGGATGATGAATCCCGATACAAAGTCGCTGCGCGCGGCGGAGATCTCTTCGGTCAAGGAAGTCCAGATACCGGACGATTACACCGTAAAGTTGATCCTGAAAGCCCCGAACGCCGCTTTGCTGGCCGCATTGAGCGACCGCGCGGGCATGATCATCTCGCCCGCCGCCATTGAGAAGTACGGCAAGGATCTGGCGCGCAATCCGGTCGGTACCGGCCCGTTCCAGTTCGTGGAGTGGGTCAAGGACGACCACCTGACGGTGAAGAAGTTCGACGGCTACTGGGAAAAGGGCGCCGACGGCCAGTCACTGCCATACCTCGACCAGGTCACCTACAAACCGGTCACCGACGCCACCGTGCGTCTCACGAGCCTCAAGACCGGCACGCTCGACATGATCAACGCCATCGCGCCGAAGGACGTGGCGGGCATGCGCGGCAGCAAGGACCCGCTGTTGGACCAGGTAACCGGTCTGGGTTATCAGGCTCTGAACACCAACGACGCCAAAGCGCCATTCGACAAGGTCGAAGCGCGGCAAGCACTCAACTACGCCCTCGATCGCGATGCCATTGCCAACAACGTGCTGTTCGGCACCGTGACCGCCGGGCAAGGACCCATTCCGCCGTCGTCGTGGGCCTATGACGCCAGCGTGAACATCTACAAGCGCGACGTTGCGAAATCCAAGGAGTTGTTGCAGAAGGCGGGATTGACGCTGCCGGTGAAGTTCCCGTGCATGATCGTCAATTCACCCGAGGCGCAGTTGCTCGGCCAGGCGTTGAAGGAACAACTGGCCGAGGGCGGCTTCGACATGGATATCCAGTTGCTCGACTTCCCGACCGCGCTGGCCAAGCAGACGGCAAAGGACTACGTCTGCTTCCAGATCGGCTGGAGCGGCCGCCCCGATCCGGATGGCAACGTGTATTCGTTCCTGTACACGAACGCGCCGAGCAATAGCTACAATTACTCGAACAAGACGGTGGATGATCTGCTCGACAAGACGCGCACGACCTACGATCAGGCGCAGCGCAAGGGCTTCTATGCCGAAGCGCTGAAGACCGCCAACCAGGACGGCGCCGTCGCATACCTGTACTGGCCCTCGGACTTCAAGGCCTGGGGCGCCAAGGTCAACGGCTACCTGCACGTGCCCGACGGCATGATCCGCACTAAGGAGATGTGGCTGGCGAAGTAGGCCGCTGGCGATCACGATGGCCGGCCGCTGATCCAGCGGCCGGCCATCTCCTCTGATTGGTCTTTATGGGCAATTACATCTTGAAGCGCCTCCTGTCAATGGTGCCGACGATCGTGCTCGTAAGCATGATCGTCTTCTTCCTCGTGCGCTTGACGCCCGGCGACCCCGCCATCGCGATGCTCGGCGAGGAAGCAACGCCCGCGGCCGTCGCCGCGTTGCGCGCCGAATATGGCTGGGATCAGCCGATTCCGGTGCAGTACGCGATCTGGCTATCCAAGGTGGTGCAAGGCGACCTGGGGCGGCGCGTGCGCACCAACCAGCCGGTTAGCCAGGCCATCATCGAGCGCCTGCCGACCACAATCGAGTTGACGCTGTTTGCGCTTGTGATTTCGCTGAGCATCGCCATTCCAACCGGTATCATTTCAGCCACGCGCCGCAATTCCGCATCGGATTTGATCACGACGACTCTGGCGCTCATCGGCGTGTCCATGCCCTCATTTTTCCTCGCGATGCTCATGATATTCGTCCTGTCGCTCAACCTGCGTTGGCTGCCGCCGATGGGATTCACGCCGCTGGCCGAAAGTGTGACCGACAACCTGAAGGGCATGATCATGCCCGCCATCGCGCTCGGCGCCGGTGCGGCGGCGGTCGTCGCGCGCCTGACGCGCTCCAGCCTGCTCGAGGTGCTGACTCAGGAATACATTCGCACGGCGCGCGCCAAAGGATTGGCCGAGCGCGTTGTGATAACGGCCCATGCGCTCAAGAACGCCATGATCCCGGTCGTCACGATCGTTGGGCTGCAAGTCGGCGCCTTGCTCAGCGGCGCGGTCATCACCGAGACGATCTTCGTTCTGCCAGGCGTCGGCAAGCTCGCCGTGGACGCCATCTTCGCGCGCGATTTCCCGATGATTCAGGGCGTCGTGCTATTCCTGTCTCTGATCTTCCTGTTTAGCAATCTGCTGGTCGACGTGCTGTACGCGTTCCTCGACCCGCGCATCCACTACGCGTAGGCCCGCGAGCGACCCGACATGACATCATCCACGGCAGCCCCCGACCTCAGCGCGACGCTGCAAAAGCCGTTCGTCGAGCGCGACTGGCGCGACTTTCTGTGGCGACTGATGCGCGCGCGCCTGGCCGGCGTCGGCTTCGTGATCGTGGTCACGCTGGTAGCCGTTTCGATTTTGGCCCCGCTGATCGCGCCCTACAGCCCCACCAGGCAGAAAGTCACGAACATGCTCAAGGCGCCGAGCGCCGAGAATTGGCTGGGCACCGACGAGTTGGGTCGAGACATTCTGAGCCGCGTGATGTACGGCGGCCAGGCGTCTCTGCAAGTCGGGTTGCTGGCCGTCGGTTTTGCGATGTTCATCGGCGTCGCGCTCGGGTTGGTGGCGGGCTACTGGAGCAACACGTGGCTCGAGCAGGTCATCATGCGCGCCATGGATGCGCTGCTCGCCTTTCCCGGTTTGCTGATTGCGCTGGCACTGGTCGCGGCGCTCGGCGCCAGTCTGCAGAACGTCATCATCGCGGTCGCGACGGTCAGCGTACCCGCGTACACGCGGCTGACTCGCGGCCAGGTACTGTCGGTTAAGGAACGCGACTTTGTCATTGCTGCGCACACGGTCGGCGCAAGGGATCGTCGCATTATCCTGCGGCACATCCTGCCCAACGTCACCGCGCCGTTGATCGTACAATCTTCGCTTGGCGTGGCCTTTGCGATCCTGACGGAGGCCGGCCTCTCGTTCCTCGGTCTGGGCGTGCAGCCGCCGACGCCGTCCTGGGGCTCGATGCTGAGCGCCGGGCGCGGTTTCCTGGACAGCGACCCGTGGCTCGTGGTCGGCCCCGGCACGGCGATCTTCCTGGCCGTGCTCGGCTTCAACTTCCTCGGCGACGGCATCCGCGACGTGCTCGACCCGCGCATGCGAAACTTATAGCCATGAGTGCCATCGGCGCCGACCTGTTTAAGGATATCATGCGCCACTGGGCGGCCGGCGTGACCGTTGTCACGACGCGGGTCGGGCTGGCCGTGCACGGCTGCACGGCCAACTCGTTTGCGTCGGTGTCGGCGACGCCGCCGCTGGTGTGCATCTCGCTGGCGAAATCATCGCACACGTACACGCTGATCTCGCAGTCGCGGATTTTCGCTGTCAACATACTTGGCGAGAGCCAGCAGGATCTGTCCATGCGTTTCGCCAGTTCCGCATTGTCCGCCCAGCAGCGCTTCGCCGACGAGCCGTACCACAACGAGGCGACTGGCGCGCCGGTCTTCGATCGCGCCATCGCCTATGCCGATTGCCGCATCCACGCCGAGTTCGACGTCGAGCTGAACTCGATCCTGGTCGGGCTGGTTGTGGCCGGGCGCGCGCACGCTGGCGAGCCGCCGCTCATCTACTCCGACCGGCGCTACTGGCGCATGCAGCCCTAGAAGCGCTGGCGCCGCCGGAAGAATGCAACAAAAACCGCGCAAAGTTAGCGCGGTTTTGCCGTTTCATTGCACGGCTGATACAATGAACCGTATTTTACTTGAGGAGTCAACATGTCCGCGCCCCAGACAACGACCGTTCGATGCCCGCAGTGCCGCCAGCCCATACAGGCCCAGATCTACTCCATCGTCGATGTCGGCCGCGAGCCGTCGCTTAAGTCCGCGCTGCTGCGCGGGCAGATCAATGCGCTGGCATGCCCCCAGTGCGGCTATCGCGGCGCGCTCGGCGCCCCCATGCTGTACCACGACCCGGCCAAACAACTGGCGCTCGTCTTCCTGCCGATGGAACTGGGGCTCAAGCGCGAGGAAGAGGAACGGCAGATCGGACGGCTCGCCAATGCGCTGATGGACAGCATGCCGGCCGAACAGCGCAAGATGTACATGCTCAACCCCAAACGCTTGCTGTCCTGGCAGAGCCTGAACGAGGAGATCCTGCAGGCGGATGGCATCACTAAAGAGATGCTTGACAGGCAGGCCGCGCAGGTACGCCTGCTCGACAACATCCTGCGCACGGCAGCCAGCGAAGCGGGCTTTGACCGGCAGATCGAAGAGCACAAGGCGGAGATCGACCAGTCGTTCGTGGACTTCGTCGGCTCGCTGGCGCAGTCGAGCACCGCGGCCGGCGACCAGCAGAGCGCGGCGCAGTTGCTGCAAGTGGCGGTGCTCATCGCGCAAAAGACCGGTCTCAAGCCGCCCGTAGCCGCCGGCATGCTGTCGCTGGACGATCTCATCGAGGAGATGCTGGCAGTCCAGAACGACGACGAACTGCGCGCGATTGTTGCCTCCGTACGTTCGACGCTCGATTACAGCTTCTACCAGTCGCTGACGGACAAGATCGAAACGTCCGGCGACGGCGAGGCCGGGCAGCTCAAGGCGCTACGCACGAAACTGCTCCGGATCACCGACGAGATGGACAAAGAGACGGAGAAGGCGCTGGCGGAAGCCAGCCAGTTGCTTCAACAGGTGCTGCGCGCGCCCGACCCGCGAGCGCTGATCGCGCAGAATATCGACCGCATCGGCGACGCGTTCCTGATGGTCTTGCAAGCTAACGTTCAGCAGGCGACCCAGCAGAAGCAGGAGCAGGTCGCGCAGGTGCTGCAGGGCATCTACCGCGAGGTAGTGGCACAGTTGCAGGCGAAGATGCCGCCGTCCATGCGCTTCATCAACGAACTGCTGGGCGCGGACCCGGCCGAGCGCGGCGTAATGTTGCGCGCCCGCCGCGCCGAATTGACGCCCGAACTGCTCGGCGCGATGGAGCAGGTGGCCGAAGACCTGGTGGCGCAAGGCCGCGCCGAGGTCGCCACGGAAGTCGCCGTCCTGATCGACCAGGTGCAGGACATGCTGGAGCCATTTGAGACATCGTTGCCGCTCGACATGCAGTTTGTCGGCCCGCTGATCCGCGCAGACGCCGGCGAGCGCGCGGCCATGCTACGTGAACTCGCCAACCAACTGACGCCCGATCGCCTCGCACTGATGCAGGCGATGGCGGAAAGCTTGCAGGAGCAGGGACGGCTATACCTGTCCGCCGAGTTGCGTGTTGCCGTGGCGCAAGCCAAAGCCTGGGCCACGCCGATCGCGGCCCGGTAGCCCGATGATCGATCCGCTGGGCGTACGCGCATCAGCGCAAGCCGTCATGGCTCAAGCGCGGTACGTATCCATCGACGAAGGCAATCTCGCGCAGACCTGCGCGGCATTCGAAGCGCGCCTGCGCGTGCCTGAATGGAACACGCACTACCATTTCGGCGACGGCACAGCACGCACGGCCAACTACATCCTGCTGCTCGACGCGCTCAATTTTTCGTTCTGGGATGACCCGCGCTGGCGCATCACCTACCACGGCGAGCGGCTCGACGGCTACTGGGCGCTGGCGGCCGCGCTCAAGCGCGCCATCGAAGAGGGCGACGACATCACTGACGCGCGCCGCATGGCCGCAATGGACGAGACGGCGCTCGCCCACGTCCTACGCGGCGACCACCACATTCCGCTGTTCGCTGCCCGCCTCGCGCACATCCACGAGGTCGGCGACGGCCTGCTGGCGAAATACGATGGACAGGCCGCGCGTCTGATCGAGCGCTGCAGTTTCGACGCCGCCACCATTGCGGCGCAGGTCGTGGCCGACTTTCCGTCGTTCCGCGACGAAGCCGTCTATCACGGCCAGACGGTCAAGATATACAAGCGCGCTCAGATTTTCGCCGCCGACCTGTACGGCGCATATCACGGCGTCGGGTCGGGCGCGCTGCGCGGCATGGACGCGCTGACCTGCTTCGCCGACTACAAGCTGCCGCAGATTCTGCGCCGCTTCGGCATCATGCACTACACCGACGACCTGGCGCGTCGCGTCGATGCGCGCGTGGAACTCCCGCCCGGCAGCGACGAGGAGATTGAGATTCGAGCGGCGACCATCGTCGCTGTCGAGTGCATGCGCGAGATGCTGGCTGCGCGCGACCTGAAACTATCGAGCGTTGAGATCGACTGGGCGCTGTGGGATGCCGCCCAGGGCGCGCCGCCGGACGGCAAACCGTATCACCGCACGCGCACAATCTACTACTAACGCTATGTTCGAATTCGAAGTCCAGGCGCGCGATACAGCCTCCCGCGCGCGCAACGGCATCATCCGCACCGCGCACGGCAGCATCGAAACCCCGGTGTTCATGCCGGTCGGCACGCAGGCGACCGTCAAAGCGCTGTCGCCCGACGACCTGCGCGCGGTGGGCGCGCAGATCATCCTCGGCAACACCTATCACCTGTACCTGCGGCCCGGCGCTGACCTGATCGCCGCCTTTGGCGGCCTGCACAGCTTCATGAACTGGGATCGCCCGGTCATGACCGACAGCGGCGGGTTCCAGGTCTTCTCGCTCGGCTCGGCGCTGCGCGACGGTGTCGGCAAGATTGGCGATATATTTCCCGACGAGGACGCGCGTCGCTCGGAGCGAACTCCCGGCGAGGCGCTAACCAAAGTGGACGAAGAAGGCGTCACGTTCAAGTCGCACCTCGACGGCTCGCTCCACCGGCTCACGCCGGCCGTATCGATCAAGGTGCAGTCGCAGTTGGGCGCCGACTTCATCCTCGCGTTTGACGAGTGTACCTCGCCGCTCGATGACGGGGTCTACACCCGACGCGCGATGGAGCGCACGCACCGCTGGGCTGCGCGCTCGTGGGACGCATTCGTCCAGTTCCGGCGCGACTACCAGACGCTGTTCGGCATCGTGCAGGGCGGCGCCTACCGGCCGCTGCGCGAAGCGAGCGCAGCGTTCATCGCGTCGCTGCCATTCCGCGCTTACAGCATCGGCGGCTCGCTCGGCAAGTCAAAGCGCGACATGCACGAAATCCTGGATTGGACCATCCCGGGCCTGCCCGACGACCGGCCGCGCCACCTGCTGGGAATCGGGGAGATCGACGACATCTTCGAGGCGGTCGAGCGCGGCATCGATATGTTCGACTGCGTGCTGCCCACGCGCTGGGCGCGCAACGGGTCGCTGCTGATTCACCCACGTTCCAGCGGCGTTGGCCCGCAAGCCAACGTGGCGCGCCGCGGGCGGCTCAACCTGTATAACGCGCAATTTATGGCCGATCCGGGACCGATCGATCCGAACTGCGACTGCTACGCCTGCCGCAACTTCTCCCGCGCATACCTGTCACACCTGTTTCGCGCGAAGGAACTGCTGGTATACCGGCTGGCCTCGATTCACAATCTGGCGTTCATGGCCCGGCTGATGCGCGAGATCCGCGCAGCCATCGCCGCCGGAACATTCGCACAATTGAAAGCCGCCTATTTGTTGCCCGGCGGCAGCCTGCCCGTCTGACCATGGCCGCCGACCTCTTCACCCGCTATGTAACGCGCCATGAGCCGGACATCCGGCTGGCCGAGGCTGCGCTGCTGTATGCCACCGCGTTCTACCCGCAACTCAACCTGACACGCTACATCCTCTGGCTCGACGCGCAGGGCTACCGCGCGCGCGAGCGATTTGACCCCGGTTCGTCGCAGGCCATCGTCATCGCCGGCCTCAACGACTTGCTGTTCGACGAGCTTGGCTTCCACGGCAATGCCGAGCAGTATTACGACGAACGCAATTCCTACCTGAATGAGGTGATCGACCGGCGCACCGGCATACCGATCACACTCAGCCTCGTCTACATCGAGATCGGCCGGCGCGCGGGCTTGCAGGTGGACGGCATTGGTTTGCCGGGGCACTTTGTGGTCCGCGTGCGCGGGCGCGACTGGGACGCGCTCGTCGATCCGTTTAACCGAGGCGCGGTGTTGACCAACGAGGCATGCGAGCAGTTGATGGCCCAGGTGGCCGGGCGACCGTCCCCGCTGATGCCCCACCATCTGCAGCCGGTCGGCCACCGCGCGTTTCTGGCGCGCATGCTGAACAATTTGCAGTCAATCCACGAGCAGGACGAGAACTGGCCCCGCGCGCTGCACGCCATGCAGGCGATTGAGGCGCTGCTGCACCCCGGCGGCATCGGGCCGGAGTTCTATCGCTCGCGGGGTCTGGCGCACTTCAAGCTGTCGCACTGGTCCGACGCCGAGCGCGACTGGCTGACGTACCTGACTCAGGTACCCAACGCGCCGGACGCCGCAGCCATCCACCAGAATATCCGGCACATACGCGAGACGCTGGCCCGCCGCAACTGAGCGCAGAACTAATCCGGCAATAGGCGTTGAAACACCTCGTTGGACAGCAGCCGGCCGCGCGGCGTCAGCCGCACGCACTCGCCGTCGTCGGTCAGCAGTCCCCAGCCCGCACACTCCCGCAGCACGGCGCCAAACTGCTCATCGAGCGGCGCACCGAAGCGGCCCATGTAGCGCGACCGCTCCATTCCATCATTCAGCCGCAGCGCCAGCATCACCGTTTCGGCTCGCTCTAGCGCCGGGCTGATCGTTTCACTGCCGCCAATCACCGATTCCCCGCGTGATAGTTTGTCCACGTACACGGGTACAGGGTTAATATCCCAGAAGCGGCGCTCCCCGAAGAACGAGTGCGCGCCGGGACCGAAGCCGAGGTACGGCTCGTTCAGCCAGTAGGTCAAGTTATGCCGGCACGACATCACCTGCTCGGCCGACAAGTCGTCGGCGTCAATGAAGTGGCATTCGCGGCACGGCAGCGCCCAGTTTGAGATCTCGTACTGCCGGTAGCCCGCCTCGGCCAGCCGTTCCTCGGCCAGTTCGTACATGTCGGCAGCGAGGTCCTGATCCGGCTCGGGCAGCAATCCCTTCTCCACACGTTTCTTGAACGCCGTGCCCTCGTCGATGGTCAGCCCATAGAGCGACAGGTGCTCGACCTGCAGCACCAACGCCGCATCGAGTGATTGACGCCACTGCGCCAGCGTCTGCGTGGGCAGTCCGTACATGAGATCGAGGTTGATATTCGTGAAGCCGGCGTGCCGCGCCACCTGAACGGCCGCGCCGATCTGCGCGACGCTGTGCTCGCGGTCCAGCATCGCCAGCAGGCCGGCGTCAAACGCCTGCGCGCCGTACGACAGCCGGTTGACGCCTGCCTCAAGCAGCGACTCGAGATACGCGCCGGTGACGTGCGTCGGGTTCGCCTCGGTCGTCACTTCGGCGCCGTCCTGCCAGTGCCACTGCTCGCGCAGAGTGCGTAAGATGCGCACAAACTCGGCTTGCGGCAGATAGGTCGGCGTGCCACCGCCAAAGAACAGGGTCCGAACCTCCCAGGCGTCTCCAATCTCGGCTGCGTAATGGGCACTCTCGCGGCAGACCGCATCCGCGAACGGCACAAACAAGCGCTCCAACCCCTCGTAGGTGTTGAAGTGACAGTAGCCGCACCGCCGCGCGCAGAACGGCACATGAACATACAGGCTGAGAGCGTCTTGGGGTGACTGCAGAGATGACATCATGTAATGGGCAAATTGGGTTTCCCGCAATGGAAGTGTAAGCGGGGGTTTGCGAGCGAGACGTTCAAATCCCTGGAACACTGGATCCGGGTGGTGCGGATTCGGTTGCACGTGGCTCGCTTGGAGCGCACGAACGAGCCAGTTACACCGCTAGGGCGTAAACCGTTTCCAATGGCCCTCGGAGACCACGTCGGCCACACCATCGATCACCTTGATTGCGGTCTGGTCGTCAATCGCGTACGCCGGCACCGTCATGGCGGCGGCCCATTTTTCAGCGTCAGCCAAGGAGTTCTCCGGCATCTTCTCGTGGTCCAGGTGCGGGAACATGGCAAAATCAACGAAGCCCAGCGTTTTGTCGCCGCCGGTGGGCGGCTTCCAGCGGACGAACTCCGCCCCAATGCTGGGGGCCATCACCATGCTCCCCGCGCTCATCCCAACATAGACCAGCCTTTGCAGCAGCGAGGGCAAGCGGTCTGTCAATCCGGATTGCCGCATCCAGTAACACAGATACAGCGGATCGCCGCCGCCAACGAGCAACGCGTCAGCGGCTTCGAGGTGCGGCAGCCAGGATTCCTGCCGGATACTGGCCCAGGCCGTAAGCTCCAGCACTCCAAACGCTTTCCAGCCCAGTTCTACCCAATCGCGTGTTGACCACCAGACCGCGAACGGTCCGTTGGGTAGCGCGTGTCCTGCGGTGGGAATGAACAGCGCGGTCGATGCCGCAATTGGTTTTCCCAGCAGGTCTGCGAGCGCGTTGCGAATGCTGTTGTTGGTGATGCCGCCAGAGGTTAGCAGTAATTTCATAGTTCATCGCCTCACTGATCTGAGGGGGACTCGAGAGACCGGCCGCCATCAGCGCTGCGCCGGTTTATACGCGTCCACTTCGAGCCGGACCATGCGCACGTGCGCCTGACCGTCCGGGCCGATCGGGTGATGCGCGAAGTAGCGGTCACCGAGATCGTCTATGAACGCCTGCCGCTGATCTGCTGGAATGCGATTGATATAGCCCGGCCACGCCGTGCGGATCCAGGCGTTCCAGCCGTCGCGACCCGGATGGGTAACGTCGCGAATCGCCAGCGCGAGATGCGTTACCGTAAAATCGGCTGCCTTCAGCCACGGCCGGTACTCGTCTGGCCCGTAGAATCCCCACGGGTAGACGAAGCCGTCGAAGAAGCGGCTCCAGCGCGGATCGGACGGAATCTGCCTGGCGATATCGTCCAGCACACCCATATTACCCTGGCCGCCAAACTGCATCAGCACGCGCCCGCCCGGTTTCAACGCGCGATGAATGCCGGCCAGCACCGGCCGGTGATCGATCACCCAATGCAACGCAGAGAAAGACACAACGAGATCAAACGCCGCGCTGAAGTTGAGGCGCGACGCATCGCACACCATGAAGCGCAGGTTGGGGCGCACCGCAGGCGGGTACGCCTCCTGCGCGAACTGGATCATGTCGGGCGACACGTCTACACCGACCACTGCCCCGCGTGGCGTCTGGGCAGCCAGTTGCGCGGTGACCTTCCCGTCGCCGCAGCCGATGTCCAGAATCTGCTCGTCGCCGCGCAGCGGGGCGCGCTCCATCAGCGCCACGGCAAAGCGCTGCTGCATCGCCGAGTTGCGGCTATAGTCGGCGGCGTCCCACTGATGCACGCTCACCCAAGCCCGGCCAGCAGCCACGGCTTTACCGCGTCGATGAAGCCCTGCGGATTATCAAGGTTCACCGAGTGGCCCGCGCGCGGCACGCTGACAAGCTGGCAATTCGGCATCACCGTCGTCATCTTGTCAGCCGCCTCAGCACCGAGCAGATCGCTTTCCGCGCCGCGCACCAGCAACGTCGGGCTTGGGATGGTCGCCAGCATCGCGTACCCGGCCTCGGGGTCCGGCCGCGCCGGCACCCGATCCGGAGCCCGCAATGCCTTGTCGTACATGTATGTCCAGCGCCCGTCCTCGGTGCGCATCAGGTTGTGCGCAATGCGCGACAACAACTCGGCTTCGGGCGCGCGCGTATTGGCGGCGCGATACTGCTGGAACGCCTCTTCCGGCGTGTCCCACACATCCCTGGACTGCGTGCCAGTCCGGATCCGTGCGCCGCCCGCCGGCAGCAACTCGGGGCCGATATCCACAATGACCATGCGCTCAAGCGTCTGCGGGTACTTCGCGGCATAGGTGTAGGCGTTCATGCCGCCCATCGACAGGCCGAGCAGAGTGAACTTGTCGAGGCGCAGCGCCCGCGCAAACGCAGCCACATCGTCCACCTGCGCCTCGCGCGAGTAATCAGCGGCCCAGTCACTCTCGCCATGGCCGCGCTGGTCGAGCGCCAGCACGTGGAAATGGTCGCGCACCGACGCGGCGAACGTGTCCCACGAGTGCGCGTGCGACGTGAATCCGTGCAGCAACACGAGCGGCGGCGCGCCGGCGTTGCCATGGTCAAGATAGTGAAAGCGCAGTCCATTGATTTTGACGTACTGGCTGTGTGATGGTGTAAACATGCGGGTTCTCCTTGCTTACTGGAGCTTCATCTTCATCCACGGCGCGGTGTTGTGGAAGTTGACGGCGGCGCTGCCCGGCGGGTTGATCGTGTCGCAGAACGCGCGCTCCTCGGCACTAAGCTTCATTCCAAGCACCGGCAGCACATCCTGCAACTGCTCCATCGTGCGCGGGCCGTAGATCGGCGATGTGACGCCCGGCTGGTCCTTGCACCACAGCAGCGCCAGTTGCCCCGGCGTCTTGCCGACCGATTGCGCATAGGCCGCGAAGCTGGCGCCCGCTTCGATGCCGCGCGCGGTCACACGTTCCGCAAAAGCGTTGGTGGGCTGGCGCACGGCGCGCGAATCGGCCGGCAGCGCCTCGCCCGGCTTGTAGCGCCCGGCCAGCACGCCCTGCGCGATCGGCGCCCACGGGATCAGTGCCAAATTGTAGCGCAGCGCGAGCGGCACCAGTTCGTTCTCGATGCGCCGGTCGAGCAGATTGTACGGCGGCTGCTCGCTGACGTAACGCGCAAAGCCGTGCTTCTCGCTCGCCGCCAGCGCTTCCATGACCGCCCAGGCCGGGTGCGTGGAGCACCCGATGTAGCGTATTTTGCCCATGCGCACCAGGTCGGTCAGCGCGCCGAGCGTCTCCTCGATCGCCGTCTCAAAGCGCGGGCGGTGCGTCTGGTACAGGTCGATGGTGTCGGTCTGCAGGCGGCGCAGCGAATCGTCCACTGCGCGCATGATGTGCATGCGCGACAGACCCTCGTCGTTCAGACCGTCGCCCGTCTTGCCGTGCACCTTCGTCGCCAGGAAAATCTTGTGCCGGTGCGCCTTGATCGCCTTGCCGACGATGATCTCGCTCTGCCCGGCATTGTAGACATTGGCCGTGTCGATGAAGTTGATGCCCGCGTCGAGCGCGGCATGGATGATGCGGATCGAGTCGTCTTCGTTTGTCCCGCCGCCGAAGTTCATCGCGCCGAGACAGATTGGCGACACTTTGACGCCGGTGCGGCTAAACAAGCGATATTCCATGAACTCTCCTGTTATCCCGTCAAGACCCTTCGGGTTTTCGGAAACCCGAAGGGTCTCCCGACTTATGACCTGCTACTTCAGCCAGCCAAACTCCTTCAGAATATCCTGGCTGTACGCCACGCGCCCCGTCACCTGGGCCGGGTCGCACGTCGCCAGCAACAGCGTTGCCTGCGCCATGTACTCCACCGGCTCGCCGCGCGGATCGTCCATGCTGGTGACCAGATGATGATGAATCGTCCCCGGCGTCGGCACGACCTTGTTGGGCGCGAGCGAGTTCACGGCGATGTGGTTCGCAAAGAGCTCGTGCGCCAGTCCCTGCGTGAACCGCTCCAGCCCGGACTTGACGGTGCCATACGGAGTGCCGCCGCGCCCCGCTGTGCTGTACGGCCCAACGCCCGGCCCGCGCGACGCGCCCGACGAGATGTTCACGATGTAACCGCCGCCGCGCGCGATCATCTCCGGGATGACCATCTGCGCCAGCAGGAACGGCGCGGTGAGATCGACCGCCAGCATCGCTTTCCAGTGGCTCAGTTTGAAATCCTTGATCGGGATGTACCAGTTGACGGCCGCGTTGTTGACGAGGATATCCACCGGACCGTAGGCTTTGCGCGCCGCGTCGACGATCTGCTGGCAATCCTCCTCCCGCGACAGGTCGACCTTGACCGCCACCGCCTTGCCGCCCGCCTCAGTGATCTGCTTGACCGTGTGCTCCAGCGTGCCGGGCAGGAAGTGCTGCCCGTCGGACAGCGTTCGCGCGCCGCAGACAACGCTGGCGCCTTCCACCGCAAAGAGGCGCGCGATCGCCTCACCGATGCCGCGGCTCGCGCCCGTCACAATCGCCGTTTTGCCCGCCAGTTTGCCCGCCATGCGTCCTCCTGTGATGAATTGGTGATCGTCCGGGGCCGTGTATAATAGACTCTATTCAAAATAAGGTATCCTACTATGCATGTTGAGTTACGAGACGCTCAAAAGGAACCCTAAAGATTTTCTGACACTGACCGGGCTAACGCGTCGCGAGTTTGATGAACTCGTGGTTGTTTTTGCGTTGTG
>JACRMK010000044.1 GCA_016235055.1 Chloroflexota bacterium
CCAGATCGGCATAGGCGCCCTGAAACTTCGCCTCATCGCCGCGCTCGCTCAGCCGCCCCGCCTTCGCCGCCTCCACCAGCCGCATCGTCTCCGCGACCAGCGCCCGCAGCGTCCCGATCATCGCCTCGAACGACCGCGCCAACTCACCCATCTCATCGTTCGACTTCACCGTCAACTGCTGGTTCACATTCCCCGCTGCCAGCCCCGCCGCCGCCGCCGCCAACTGGTTCGCCGAACCCGCCAGCTTCTGCGATACGACGAACGCGATACCCAGCCCGGCGATGACGCCCACGACGACCGCGCCGATCATGAGCATAATGGCCTGCGTGCTGCTATCCTGAGCGGTTTTGACGGTGGCATCCACGCGCTGCATCTTGCCATCGATGAGGTCCTTCAACGCCGCATCGATCGCCTCGCGCATTTTCGTGCCGCTGGCGCTCAGCAGGATCGTCGTCGCCTCCGCATCCTTGCCGGCGCTCGCCAGCGTCGCGATCTGCTGTTGCTCTGCCACCCACGGGGTGTACGCCGCCTTGAGCGCCGCCAACTGCGCCTTGCCGTCCGTCGTCACCTGCAGCTTGTCCAGTATGCTCATCTGCACGGTGATGCTCTTGACCTGCAGGTTCAAGTCATCCGTCGCCTTTTTGCGGTCCGCCTCACTCGTCACGATGATCGCCTGGCGCACATCGCGCCGGATCGTCAGCGCCGCAGCTTCCACTTCGTAGACTGACTGAATGGCCGGCACCTCGCCCTTGCCAATGCTATCAATCGCGACGTCGGCCTCATTCAGTTTGACGTATCCAATGACGCCCACGATGACCAGGATCAGCAACACCACGCCGAAGCCGGCAAACAGTTGCAACCGTATTCCGAGTTTCATTTCTGCCTCCAATGGCGATGTGCTGTGCAAAGTTAATGGGATAACGGTAGTGCGCCGATCAGGCGGCCGCTTCCGCCCCGGCCGCGCGCAATTCGATGATCTCGCGCGCCGACAGCACCTTGTCGATGTCCAGCAGGAGCTTGACCCGCCCCTGCGACTTGCCGATCCCCAGAATGAAGTCTGTGTTCACCCCCGACCCGAACGTCGGCGCATCCTCGATGTTCCCTGCCGCGATGTCCAGCACCTCCGACACCTTGTCCACCACAATCCCCATCTGTGTCTGCTGCGCCTGCACCACGATGATGCACGTCTCGTCCGTCTGGGCCACCGCCGGCATCCCGAACTTCAGCCGCACGTCCACAATCGGGATAATCTTTCCGCGCAGGTTGATCACCCCACGGATGTACTCCGGCGTGCGCGGCACCGGCGTGATCGTCATCGCCCCGATGATCTCGTGCACCTTCAGGATCTCCAGCCCGTATTCCTCGCCCCCCAGAAAGAACGTGAGAAACTTGCCGCCCCGGTCACCGGCCGCCGCCGGCTCCGTCTCCCGAACTGCCGGCCGTGTCATGAGTGTCATCGGTGCCTCCTGGCCCTATCCCGCTGTAGTGCCGCGCGCCGCGCCGGGTTGATCGCCCCGCGGCGCGCGCAGTTTCCGATTCTGTTGCTCGTGCGCCCGGCGGCTCAGGCCGCCATCCGGACCAGCGATTCCGCGTGCCCGTTCTGGCGCGCCAGCGCCAGCACACCGGCCGGGTCAAGGATCAGGCCGATCCGCCCATCGCCCAGGATCGCGCCGCCCGACACGCCGGGAATCTTGCCGATCCCGTCGCCCAGCGACTTCGCCACGACCTGCTGCTGGCCGAGCAACTCGTCCACCAGCAGAGCACAGCGCTTGTCGCCATCGCCGACGACCACCAGCAGTCCGCGCGTGGGGTCTTCGATCGCGCGGCAGACATTGAACAGCTTGTGCAAGCGGACGATCGCCAGCATCTCGCCGCGCAACATCACCATTTCGCCCCTGCCGCCGACGGTTGACAGGACGTTCTGCTCCGGCCGGAAGCTCATCAGGATGCTGAACGTGGGCAGGATGTAGCGCTCGGTGCCGACCTTGACCAGCATGCCGTCGGTGATCGCCAGCGTCAGCGGCATCTTGAGCGTGAAGGTCGAGCCGCGCCCCGGCTCCGACTGAATCGTGATACGGCCGCGCAGCGCCTCGATCGCTCGCCGCACCACATCCATTCCCACGCCGCGCCCGGAGATGTCGGTGACCTGGTCGGCGGTCGAGAAGCCGGGCTCGAAGACCAGGTTGAACACGTCGCTATCCGACATGTTCTTCTCCGATTCGATCATGCCCCGGGCGATCGCTTTGGCGATGATCTTCTCGCGGTTCAGCCCGCGCCCGTCATCCTGAATCTGCACGACGACGCTGCCGCTGGTATGCGCGGCGCTCAGGCGCACGACGCCGATCGGCGGCTTGCCGGCCTGCGCGCGCCCCTCGGGCGTCTCGATGCCATGGTCCACGGCATTGCGAATCATGTGCACCAGCGGATCGTTGATGACGTCGACCATGTTGCGGTCGATCTCGGTGTCTTCGCCTTCGCCCACGAAGTTGACCTGCTTGCCGCTCTTCTGCGCCAGGTCGCGAATCAGACGCGCCATCTTCTGGAAGGTGGCCTTCATCGGCACCATGCGCATCGACATGCTCAGGTCCTGCAGTTCGCGCACGATCTTGCCTTCCTGCGCCACCTTGCGCGCCAGGCCGTACTGGCGGCCGTGCAGCACATCGGCGTCCTGCGAGACCAGCGAGTGCGCGATCACCAGCTCGCCCACCATGTCGATCAGCTTATCCAGACGGTTAGTGCGGATGCGCACCGACGAATCGTTATCGGCGCCGCCGCTGGTCGCCATCTCGCGCTGGACGCGCAGCGCCTTGCCAACATCGGTCACCTGTGCGACGCCCGCCTTGACCAGTGCCTGGCCAATCGGCTTGTCTGCCTGGTGCGCCGCCACGTCGTCGACATTCGTGCGCGTCGCCATGTGCTGCGCCACCAGGATGTCGCCCACGCGCATGGGGCCGCCGCCGGCCGGCTCGTTCTCGCCGGAGAGGCCCGCCGCCTCGGGATTGGACAGCACCTGCATCAACTGGTCGTGCGTGGCCGGCTTGCGTATGGCGTTGCCGCCGAGCGCATTGTGCAGCGACTGCATCCACGCTTCGAGCAGGTCGATCGAGCGGAGCGCCAGGTTGGCGTAGCCGCCGGTGCAACGAATTTCGTGATCGCGCATGCGCGCCAGCAGCGATTCGGCGCGATGCGCCAGGTCGCCGATGATTTGCAGGCCGAGGAAGAGCGACGTGCCTTTGATCGTATGAAACGCCCGGAATACGGTATTCACCGAGTCCATGTCGTCCGGGTCGACTTCGAGCGCCAGCAGCGCCGCTTCGGCATTCTTGATGTAGTCGGTGCTTTCCGCGATGAAGTCGCCAAACAACGTGGTATCGGCGTCGGCGGGCAATTCGACCAGTTCGCCATCGGGCGCTGCGGGCGGCGCGGCGGGCGACGGGGCAGTCACCGCGGACGCCACGGGGCGCGCAGCCACAGGCGGCGCGGGCTGATCGTCGGCCGGGAGCGGAATCGCCTCGCGCGCGTTTTCTGTGCCGGGTGTCACCGGCCGCGGGTCCGGCGCCGCATCACTTTGCGCGACGGCGTTGTGAATTTCCAGATGGAACGCCGCCGCTTCCACCATCTGCCCGGCGCGAGCCAAACGCTCGGTCGGAGGGCCGGACTCCGCGTCGGCGAACTGCTGCGCCGCCTTGCCCAGCAGATCGGCGACCGGCCGCAGCGTAGCCTCATACCGTTGCGATAGCGCATTCAGCATGTCGCGCGCGCGCCGTCGATCGGACGGATCGTCGCAACTCATCTGCACCATCCAGGCCGCCACATCATCCAGCGAGCCGGGATCCGCGGGCGCAGCCGGAGCTTCCGATTCCGGGGCCGCGGTCGGCTCAGTCAATGTGGCGTCCGGCGACGGCTCCTCAAGCACGTCGCCGGCCAGCGTCGAGCGCAACGCTGCGTTGGCCTCCAGCAGCGACCGCGTGTCGCCGGAGCCGTTGGCCTGCACGAACGCGCCGATGAGTTTGACGGCATCCGCCACCCGGTTCGTCAGCGCGGGCGCCGGCGTCTGGGCCTGCTCGAAGATCGCCCGCATGCCTTCCAGCACGAGGTTGAACAGCTCGTTGGCATCCAGGTCATCGGAGGGCAGCCGGTCGAAGCACTGCTCGAGCTCGGCGCCGATGGCGATGATCGCCTCGCGCTCGCCGGCGCGCAAATGCCGAATGCGATCGCTCAATTGGGACAGCGTGTCTGCGAAGTTGTCCATTACAGTGCCGCCATCACGCGTGAGATCGATACGCGGCGTGCTGCCGCGCAACCGCTACTTTGATCCAGAACTCGCCATACGGCGAATTGAAGTTCAATTTGGCCGAGGGCTGACCTTCGGGAATCAGCATCTCCACGTTGGAGCCGCGCACGACGGTCGGCAGCGACAGGTTGGCGGCGATGCCGATGGCATCGAGACGCCCGCTAACCACGCCGGCCAGCACGTTGGCGATTTCGCCGACCACGTCGCCCATATCGGGGCTGTCGTACGGCACTTCAAAGCCGGTGAAGCTCATGGTGATGGCGGGCGCCGACAGGCGCGGGATGCCGACCATGAGCGACCAGGCCACGTCGCCCACCAGGGAGATAATACCCACCACGCCGTCGCACGAGCCGCCCTTTTCCACGTCGCCTTCAAATTCGGGCGCTGCGCCCCAGATGCCGGCGAACGTTTCGCACGTCGCCGCTTTGACTTCTGTCACGAGTTCGGATGACAGTGTGCCGGGGGCCGGTTTGACCAGTATCGCCATTGCAGTCTCCGTTCGTATGCGTCGTTGATTAGTCGCCCAGCATCTTGCCAAAGAAGCCGCCCGACTTTCCTTTTTTCTCGGGCATGCTGGTGATGATCTTGCTGAGCTTGGCCTGCAGTTCGGCCGCGGTGAACGGCTTGCAGATGTAGGCGCTGGCGCCGGCCCGGTCCAGCGCGTCTTCCATCTTCCCCATCGTGCGCTCGCTGGTGACCATGACAATCGGCACGTGGCGCGCATTGCGGTTGGCGCGCACCTTGCGCACAAAGTCGATACCGCTCATGTTGGGCATGTTCCAGTCCACGAACGCGATGTCGACCGACTCGGGGCTGAACTTGTGCAGCGCGTCGACGCCGTCTTCCGCCTCGATGAACTCGAACTCCGCCAGCTTCGCTTCGCCGAGCATGCGCATGACCATGGTGCGCATCACCCGCGAATCGTCCACCACAAGCGCTTTCAATTTCATACGGGTCGTTCCTCCGGCGGGCTGCCGAATCAAAGCGGCAACATGCATAACAAATATCGGTTAATTCCATCCGAACTTTAGCCCGTGCAACGACAGGCGCGGCAGCCGATTCCGCCGTTTGACACCTCCAGCACTCTACCAGTAATATCGGCGCCGTGCAGTAAAGGCTGCATACAGAGCAGATTCAGAAGCCGTATAACTCGCGTTAAGCGATGCGCTCGCGAATGGGATGCCAGTCTTGCGATCCGCATTACGCCGGCGGAATTTATGCGCGGGGCTTGCGGTACGGGCGTTCAATTGAACGCCCCACTACAATCGGCTGACCACTGCTCAGAAACTTCGCGGCGTTCAAGCCTTTAGCGCCACAGGTTGTCACCCGGGCTTTCACCGGGGCCCAGGGTCAACACCTCTGGATGCCGGCTCCCATGGAAATAGGCAACTCCAGGCGTAGGGCCAGGTCTTTGACCTGGCCAACTGGACGGGTCAAAGACCCGTCCCTACAACGACACGCCCATTTCCATGCGCGAGTGTGCGTCCCTGGCCGTGTGTTATAATGGCCCCCATAGTTTGCCTGGCTAACGGCCCAGGCAGCCTTGAAAGGGCGCGTTCATGAATCGCAACCAAGCCATCGTGACCTCCGGTGTCATGCTGGGGCTGTTTCTGGCATCGATCGAGGGCACGATCGTCAACACGGCCATGCCGACCATCATCGGGCAACTGGGCGGGCTGGCCATCTATGCCTGGGTCTCGTCGGCCTACAGCCTGACCTCGACCAGCACCACGCCGGTTTTCGGCAAGCTGGCCGATATGTACGGCATCCGTCCGGTCTACATCGCCGCGGTGGTGCTGTTTCTGGGCGGCTCGATGCTCAGCGGTACGGCGCACTCGATGGAGCAACTGGTGCTCTACCGCGCCATCCAGGGCCTGGGCGCGGGCGGCTTACTGCCGCTGGCATTCACGATCGTCGGCAGCATCTTCTCGATGGAGCAGCGCGCCAAGACACAGGGACTGTTCAGCGGCGTGTGGGGTGTGTCGAGCGTGGTCGGGCCGGTCATCGGCGGCTTCATCGTCGGGCTGGGCGGCGAAACCTGGCGGTGGATTTTCTACCTCAATATCCCGTTCGGACTGGCCGCCGCCGCCCTGATCTGGTTCAACCTCAAAGAAGAGCGCCGGCAGCATGTGAAGCACAGCATCGACTATTCCGGCATCGCGCTGCTGGTCGGCGGTGTCGTCTCGCTGCTGTTGATGCTGTTCGAGGGACCGAATAGCGGCTGGGGTTCTCCGCTCGTGATCGGGCTGGGCGTCGCGTCAATGGTACTGCTTGGGCTGTTCGTCTGGAACGAACTGCGTGTGCCGGAACCGATCATCGCGCCGTCGCTGTTCAGCGGACGCCTGTTCACGGTTGGCTCGCTGCACGGCTTCCTCTCCGGCATGGCGATGTTCGGCTCGCTGCTTTTCCTGCCGCTGTTCGCGCAGGGCGTAATCGGCCTCGATCCGACCGCCGCCGGCGCGGCGCTGACTCCGGCCATGCTGGGCTGGACGCTCTCCTCCATCGTCGGCGGCCGGCTGATGTTACGCTACGGTTACCGCAAGGTCGCCATCGGCTCGATGATCATCATGTCGGCGGGCGCCTTCGTACTGAGCCGCATCGGCGTCGATACGACCCAGTGGCAGTTGATGACTGGCGCCGGGCTGCTCGGCACCGGCATGGGCGCGGGCGTCACGGCGTACATCATCATGATTCAGGGCAGCGTCTCGCGCCAGCAGATGGGCAGCGCCACCTCCACCCTGCAGTTCACGCGCAGCATCGGCGGCACGATCGGCGTCAGCCTGTTCGGCACCGTGATGAGTACCCGGCTGGCCGACGGGCTGCGCGCGGCCGGACTCGACGCGGCGATCGACCCGCGCGATCTGCTCCAGCGCGGCGCCAACATCCCGCCGCAGGTCTTGCACGCGTTGCAGGGCGCGCTGGCCGACGGTATCTCGGCAGTATTCGCGCTTGCCTTCGGCGTCACGGTGCTGTGTCTGGCGGTCGTCTGGCTGCTGTCGCCGCAGCCGGCAGCAACACCGGCAGCCGAGCCTGCGCCGGGCACACCCATCGGGCTGAGCGAATGAGCGGAGATACGGGCGCGCACGCGGACGCCCGGCCAGGGCCAACACTGCTCATCATGCGGGCCGGCGCGATTGGGGACTTCATCCTCACGCTGCCGGCCCTTTCCGCGTTGCGACGCAGGTTTGCTGCACATCGGATCGTGCTGGCGGCGCGCGCCGACATGCTGCCGTTCGCGCACGGCACGCTGGCCGACGAGGCCATCGCGTTCGACAGTCCCCGGCTGACCCCGCTATTCACCCCCGGCGGCGATCTCGCCCCTCTCGCAGATTGGCTCGGCGAGCTCGACCTGGTGGTGGCGTGGCTGCCGGAGTCGTCAGCGCAGATGGTGTCCGCCGCGGCGCGCGCGCTCGGCGCAGCCCGCTGGCTGAACGCCGCGCCCAAGCCGACCTACGGCCACGCGGCCGATTACTTTGTCGAGTCGCTGGCGCCGATCGGAATTGTGCAGCCCGACCGCACACCACATTTGGAACTGACCGCGGGTATGATCGCGCGCGGCACGGACGCATGGCAGGCAAGCGGTTTCGACGGTCAGCGCGTGGTGGCAATCCATGTCGGCAGCGGCGGGGCGGCCAAGTGCTGGCCACTCGAACGCTACGTACAACTGGCAGCCGATGCGGCGGCGGGCGGCCTGCGGGTGCTAATACTCTCGGGGCCCGCCGAGGAGTCGCTGGCGATCCCGGCGCTGCCCGGCGTCGAAAGGCTGCACTTCCCGGACCTGCCGCTGCTGGCGGCGCTGCTGGCGCGCTGCGCCGCATACGTCGGCAACGACAGCGGCATCACCCACCTCGCCGCCGCGGTCGGCGCGCCGACGCTGGCGCTCTTCGGACCGACCGATCCAGCGATCTGGTCCCCACGCGGCCCGCGCGTCACCGTCCTGCGCAGCCCGACCGGCCGCATGGACGATCTGCCGTACACGGAAGTGCGCGATGCGTTGCGGACGACCGTACACCTCATGGGTCTTGTAGACCTGTGAGATGTCGCTCCAGGGCCTTTTCAAAGTTGGATTTGCCCTCTCCCTAACCCTCTCCCGCGACGCAAGAGCGGCGTCGCAGGCGAGGGAATGGACTCCTTCCCCTGTTCGCTGCCGTTGCGAACGGGGGAAGGTAGGGATGGGGGCAGCGCGGGCTTGGACTTTGGAAACGCCCTGGGTGTCGCCCTTCCGCAGTTGTGATATACTGACGAGCGTGACGCGCTCGCAGACGCCCGCATTTGTTCACTGGATGTATGCCATCGGGTTGGTGATCATCGTGGCGTTCATCCTCGTCGCCTGGGGCTACACCGCCTACTCGATGTCCGCCCCGATCCTTCCCGAAAACGCTGAACACCAGTCGAGCGTACCGTACACCGAGTGCGTGCGCTGCCACCAGAGCGACCCGCGCGCGCCGCGCATGACACACGTCGAGTTTCCTTCGTGCGGGTACTGTCACCGGCTGCCGGTGCGCTTCCCGGCGCTGACGCCCGCGCCGACACGCTGACCCGTTCCATATACCACTCGCCCGGAGGTTCGTACCATGGAATACACCCGACTCGGCCGCACCGGTCTCAAGGTGTCGCGCCTCTGCCTCGGCTGCATGACGTTCGGCCGCGAGATCGACGAGCCGGCCTCCATCCCGATCATCCAGCGCGCGCTCGACGAGGGCGTGAACTTCTTCGACACGGCCAATGTCTACGGCAACGGCGCGTCCGAGGAGATCACCGGTCGCGCCCTCAAAGGCGTGCGCCAGTCGATCGTGCTGGCCAGCAAGGTGTACGGCCAGATCGGCAAAGGCGTCAACGACCGCGGCCTGTCGCGCTACCACATCATGCAGGCGGTCGAGGACTCGCTGCGCCGGCTGCAGACCGACCACATCGACCTGTACCAGGTGCATCGCTGGGACGTGGAAACGCCGATCGAGGAGACGCTGCGCGCGCTCGACGACCTGGTAAAACAGGGCAAGGTGCGCTACCTCGGCTGCTCCAACTTCGCCGGCTGGCAGTTGATGAAGGCGCACTGGAGCAGCGACCGGCTCGGCCTGGCGCGTTTCGACTGCGTGCAGCCGGCCTACTCGCTGATCCGCCGCGAGATCGAACACGAGCTGCTACCCGCTTGCGAAGACCAGGGCGTTGGTGTGATCCCCTACTCGCCGCTGGCCGGCGGCTTCCTGAGCGGCAAGTACGCGCGCGGCGCGGAGATTCCGAAGGGCACGCGCTTCGACGTGGCGAAGTTCTACCAGGATGTCTATATGAAGGACAAGTCGTGGCGTATCCTGGACGGGCTGAGCGCGCACGCCGAGAAACGCGGCACGCCGAAAGAGCAACTGGCGATCGCCTGGGTCGCGTCGCACCCGGCGGTGACCGCGCCAATCATCGGCGCGCGCACCATCGAACAACTCGAGCAGGGGCTGTCAGCCGTCGCGCTCGGTCGCCAATTGAGCGCCGAGGAGCGCGAGGCGCTCACGAAGATGGCGCACGAGGCGTAGCACGCCGGAGGCTGTGTTGGATCCGCTGCTATTGCGCCCCCTGACCGTGGGTGATGTGCTCGACCTATCGGTGCTCGTATTTCGTCGCAACGTCAGCACGATGTTCAGCATCGGCGCGCTGGTGACGATCCCGATGTTCCTGATTCCGCTCTGCGCCGTCTTTAGCGTCGGCGGCATCGCCGCGTTGAGCACCAGCGCCAGCACCAGCATGCGCGGCGCGCTGGCCGCCGCATCCGGCGTCGGCGCCGTGTTCGCCGTCGTGGTTTTTGCCATGCTGGTCACCTGGATACAGGCCGGCGCGGCCGCATTCGCCACAGCGCGCGCGCTGGCCGGCGAGAAGCCGCGCACCGGCGCCGCCTACCGGGCCGCGCTGGCGCACGGGCTGCACATCCTGATCGCCGCCATGCTGCTGCTCGTGGCCGACGCGGCCGTGGGCGCGGTCGGCATCGTGCCGTGTATCGGTTTTCTGATCAGCCTGCCGCTCGCCTCAATCGTGCATGCGTTGTTCGGCTTTGTCTGGCCGGTGATCGTGCTGGAGAACCTCGACGGCGTGGAGGCGCTGCAGCGTAGCTACCATCTGGCGCGCGGCGCGCTGCCGCGCGTCTGGCTGACCATGCTCGGCGCAGGCATCCTGTCGGCGGCGGCGTGGTTGGGGCCGTTCGCACTGGCCCTGAGCCTGCTGGGCTTGTTCCCGCCGCTGATCGGCGGCATCCTGCTGATCATCATTGGCGCGATGGCGTCCTGCCTGAGCGCGCCATTCGCGCACACGGTCACGACGGTCATGTACTACGATCTGCGCATGCGCCAGGAAGGCTACGACCTTTACCTGCGCGCCGGGCAGATCCGGCCCGAGGCGGCCAACCCATGAACCCTCCGCTGCACCTGCGCCCGATGGCGGCCGGCGACATCATCGACACGGCGATCAACCTCTACCGCCGGCGCTTCGTGACGCTGTTCGGCATCGTCGCGATCGTGAACGTGCCGCTGCTCGTCATGTCCACGCTGCTGTCGGCGCTCGCGCCGTTGTCTGCGAACCAGTCGGTCAATGTGCAGTTGCCCCTGCTGATGGCGACCAGCGTTCTCTCGCTTATCATCGGCCTGCTCTCAGCCATCGCCAACATCCTCCAGACCAGCGCGCTGACCTTTGCGATGTCGGAACTGTTCAACGGCCGCGTCGTAACCGTGCGGCAGGCGTACGCGCAGATCGTCCGTCACGGCGCCAGCCTGCTGGTCGGCTCGATCGTGTATGCCGTGGCGGCCGGCGTCGTCGCCGGCTGCTCCGTCTTCCTGTGCTTTGTGCCCGCCATTGCGATACTCCCGCGCTGGATGTTCGTATACCAAGGCATCATGCTGGAGGAACTGGACGGCGTCGAGGCGCTGCGCCGCAGTTGGCGGCTCGTGGACGGGCAGTTCTGGCGCACGTTCGGCATTGCGCTGGCGCTTGGCCTGCTGTCTTACCTGATCACGGTCGGCCCGAGCTACCTCGCCGTCGCGCTGGCGCTGGCCGCGTCGGGCGCGGAATGGCTGACGCTGCTCGCCGGCGTGGCGAGCGGGATTGTCGCGATGTTCTTCGCACCGGTCATGATCGGCTCGACCACGATTCTCTATTACGATCTGCGCATGCGCAAAGAGGGGTACGACCTGTTGTGGATGGCGAACGAGATCGCGCCCGCCTGACGCGCGCCCGTCGCATGCTGGCGCTGGCGGCCGCGCTGCTCGGCCTCTGGCTGGCCGCCGCCGCGCCCGCGCGCGCCGACGAACTGCTGACGCTGGAGGCGTACCGCCGCATAGTTGCCGACGCCGCCGCGCTGATGGATCGCGCCTTCGCCGAGAACCGCGCGGAACCGCAGCAGGCGCTGCTGACCGAAGCGGCCGCGAAGCTGGCCGGCGCACGCATCGTGCAGATGGACGACGGCACGCGGGTTGCGGTGGACAACACGGCGCTGACCGACGAAGTGCGCGACGCGCGCAACGCCGGCCGCGTGCGCGATGCGCGCACCCGCGTGCAGGCGCTGCGCGATGCCGTGAACGCGCTGCCCGGCCCGGCCGTGTCGGCCGACGACGCCGCCAGACTCAAGGATATTTACAGCCGACCGCCGTTCAAGACCGACGCGCCGCCCGACAACCCGTTCGTGCAGCAGATCCTCGAGCTACTCTTCCGCCTGCTCGACGCCATCGCGCGCGGCATCTTCGAGGCGCGCGAGATCGCCGTGGTGGTCGGCGTGCTGATTGTGCTGGCGGTCGCCGCCTACTTCCTGATCAGCCTGCGGCGGCAGAGCGCGGGCGACGCGCAGTTGCCGCCCGACCCGTCCGATCCCGAGGCCGGACTGACCGCCGGACAGGCGCTCTCCAACGCCCAGCGGCTCGCCGCAGCCGGCGACTACCGCACCGCCGTGCGGCAACTCTACCTCTCGACGCTGCTCTGGCTGGACGAGCACGGCCGGTTGAAGTACGACCGCGCGCTGACGAACCGCGAGTACCTGCGGGTGCTGTCGGGCGCGCCGGCCCTGCGCGACGCGCTCGCGCCCGTGGTCGAGACGTTCGACCGCATCTGGTACGGCTTCGCGCCGATCAGCGCAGCGGAGTTCGAGCGCTACCGGCAGGACGTGGACGCGCTGCGGAGACCATGAGCATGCGCCTCTCCCGCGATCTGCTGGTCGTTGGCGCGCTCTTCGCGCTGCTGATCGGCTTCACGCTGTTCAGCGCCATGCGCCGCGCCGAGCTGGAATCGCAGCAGTCGACGTTCATCCCGTACTCGACGCACTCGGCCCAGCCCAGCGGCACGCTCGCGCTGCAGTCGTGGCTCGACGCCATCGGCTACCGGACGGCGCGCATCGAAAACGAGACGTTCAAAGTGCCGGACGAAGCGCGGGTGTTGTTCATCTTCCCGGCGCGCGTCGCGTACGAGGAGTACGAGGCGCAGGCGGTCCTGCGCTGGGTGGAGCGCGGCAACACGCTGATCGTGACGACGCCGGCACGGCTGGCCGGCAGCGACCGGCTGCTGCGCGCCCTGCGCATCACGACGCAGCCGCTGGCCACGGCCGAGCGCGTGCCGCTGGCGCAGCCGCTGGCCGGCGCGCTGGACGATGGCGGCTTGCTGCTGAAGACATCGTGGGGAGTGCAGCCCGACCGCGCCGACTACGTGACCTACGCCAGCGCGGGCAACGTGCCGGTGATCGTCGGATGGGCGCAGGGGCGCGGGCGCGTCTATGTGGCGTCGTCGGCGTTCCCGTTCAGCAACGACGGCCTGCGCACGGCCGCGAACGCCGCACTGGCGCGCGCGCTGCTGCCCGCGGCCGGCGCACGGCCGCTGATCGCCTTCGACGAATATCACCTTGGGTTCAGCAGCGGGCAGAGCAGCCTGCAAAACCTGATATACAATACCCCATGGGGCTGGGCGTTGCTGTTCAGCGCCGTGGTCATCTTCGCGTATCTGATCATTAACGGCCAGCACTTCGGCCGGGTCGAGCCGCTGCCGATCGAGCTTGCGCGGCGCAGCCCCGCCGAGTACGCGACGTCGATGGCGGCGCTGTTCCGGCGGGCCGGCAAGCGGCAGATGGTGATGAACCATTACCGCCAGCAGTTGAAGCGCAGCCTCGGGCGGCCGTACCGCATCAATGCCTCGCTGCCCGACGCGGAGTTCGTCGCCGAGCTGGCGCGCTACCGTGACGTCGACCGCGGCGCGCTGCTCAGGACGCTGCACGGGCTGGCGCAGCCGAACACATCCGAGCGAGTGCTCGTGCGGCTGGCGGACGAGGCGGTCAAACTGCGCAACAAGTCGGATGGTGCGTAGAGCGCCATCCTGCCGGGCGACGAGCATGGTGAACCGCCCTTTCGGCGCGCCCTGGGAAATCCAGGTCGCCGCGACGACGTGCGTGCGGACAGAAACTGGTGCGACACCTGTCCAGCCTGTCATTCCGGCATGTTTTTAGCCGGAATCCAGCGGACGTATCCTTGTCCGGCCAGTCGGACTCGCGCGGGAGTGGATGCCGGCTTACTTGCATCCTGTGCCGCGCCACGCAGTGGCGCCGTGGACAAGCCGGCCCCTCGCATGCGTTGAAGTTCCTGGGCAGCCGGTCCCTGAGCCTGTCGAAGGGGTCGAAGGGCGCGTCACCCGCATAAGCGTTTCAATCCATCCAGAAGGAGCAAGGGTGTCCCAATCGAACACAGTCAAATCCGTCTTTGAGGCACTGCGCGCCGAGGCGGGCAAGGTGCTCGTCGGGCAGGACGTGGTCTTCGAGCAAATCACTATCGCCCTGCTGGCGCGCGGCCACGTCCTGTTGGAAGGCGTGCCGGGCGTCGCCAAGACGCTTGCGGCCAAGACGATGGCGCAACTGATCCGCGCCGACTTCCGGCGCGTGCAGTTCACGCCCGACCTGATGCCGTCCGACATCGTCGGCACGCAGGTGTACGACGTGAACAGCGGCAAGTTTTACCTGAAGAAGGGGCCGATCTTCACGAACATCCTGCTGGCTGACGAGATTAACCGCGCGCCGGCCAAGACGCAGTCGGCCCTGCTCGAGGCGATGGAGGAGCGACAGGTTACCATCGAGGGCGAGCGCTACGAGCTGCCCGAACCGTTCATGGTGCTCGCCACGCAGAACCCGGTCGAGTATGAGGGCACCTATCCGCTGCCCGAAGCGCAACTGGATCGCTTCCTGTTCAAGATTCTCGTCACCTACCTGCCGCCGGAGGCGGAGGCCGAGGTGTTGCGCCGCTATCATCACGGCTTCGACGCGCACCACCTGTCGCTGGCCGGGCTGACGGCGATCATCGGGCCGGCCGAGTTGTTGGCACTGCGCGCGCAGATCCAGGCGGTCACCGTCGAAGATGGCATCATGCGCTACATCACCAGCATCTCCGACGCGACGCGCAAGGCGGGCGATCTGGCGCTCGGCGGCAGCCCGCGTGCGTCGATCGCCATGCTGCTGGCGGCGAAGGCGTGGGCCGCGCTGCAAGGGCGCGACTACGTTGTGCCGGACGACGTGAAGGCGCTGGTGCTGCCGATCTTCCGGCACCGCATCATCCTGAAGCCGGAAGCGGAGATCGAGGGGCTGAACGCCGACGGCGTAATGCGCCGTATCACCGGCAAAATCGAGGTGCCGCGCTAGCGCGGATCTCAGAATCCACGGGCACGTCGCGCGTTACTGGACTTTATGAAGAACAAACCTAACACCAAGACACAAAGGCACAATGTAAAGCGGGGGTGTCCATTGTGTCTTGGTGGCTTTGTGTTGAGATCCTGTGGCCGACCGGATAGTGAATTTATGGGAGCGGGGAGGGAGCCATGTCCAACATCAAGACGTTAACATGCCCATCGTGCGGGGCGAAGCTGGAAATTTCGGGCAACGACGCCCAGGTCACATGCAGTTACTGCGGCAACGCCGTGATCGTGCCGGAGGAACTGCGCAACAAGCCGGACAAGCCGGTTGAGATCGTCCGGCCGCAGGTCGTGATCGTGCAAACGCCGGTGGTCACGCAAGCGCCCGTCGTGACGATCACGCGCTCGGGCGGATCGGGTTGCGTAGGGTGCCTGCTCCCGTTGATCATGCTGGTCATCATCGGCGGTGTGCTGGTCGCCAGCGGCCAGCTCAAATCGTCGTTACTTGACGAGTATCTGCCCCCCGCGCTGCGCACGGCGATCCCGCAGATGCCCGGCGTGATCCAGAGCGCGGCCAGCGGCGGCTTCGCGCGGCGCGTCTCGTCGTTCGGCGCGGAGGGCACCGCGCCCGGCTTCTTCCACGATGCGCGGCACATTGCCGTTGACGGCGCGGGCAACATCTACGTTTCGGACTACAACACGCTGCGCATACAGCGCTTCGACAAGGATGGCAAGTTCCTCAATTTCTGGACCATTGAAGAGAAAGGCACGTTCAAGTTTGGCCCGACCAGGCTGGCCGCCGACCTGGACGGCAACGTGTACGCCATCTGGAGCCAGATGCTGCTGAAGTACGAGGGCTCCACCGGCAAGCTGCTGAAGAAGTTCACCGGCGACTCGATCAGCAAGAGCGCGGCGATCCCCGAAGAGATCGCTGACGTCGCCGTGCTGGCCAACGGACAGGTGCTGACGCTCAACGGGCTCGGCTTCGGCGACGACCTGGTGCGCTACGACAAGGACGGCAAGGTGCTCAGCCGCACGTCGAAGATCGTCAGCACGCCGAAGGGCGACTCGGTCTTCCTGTCGAGCCTGCACATGGCCGCCGACGGGCTGGGTAACCTGTTCATCGTGGACACGTTCCCGTCGCAGCCGGCCATCTACAAGTTCGGCCCGGATGGCAAGTACCTCAACCGCTTTGGCGGCAAAGGCGACAAGCCGGGGCAGTTCACCTCGCTGGGCGACTCGCTGACCGTAGACGCCAAAAGCCGCGTGTACGTGCGCGACATCAGCAAAATCCTGGTCTTTGACAGCGATGGGCGCTACATCGACAGCATTCCGAACTCGCTCTACAACTTCGCGCTGCAGGACATGACATCCTACAACAACGAGTTGTACGTCGTGGGGCAGAACACGGTCACGAAGTTGGCCGTCTCCGACGGCAAGTAGGCGTTCGCCTATGCTGTTCACGCGCCGCGCGCTGTTCCTGCTCCTGCTCGATGCCGTCCTGCTGGCTGGCGCGACGTTCGAGCCGCTGCTGCTCGACCTGGCCGTGGCGTACCTGCTCGTCGTGCTGGCGATGGTGCTGGCCGACCGGTGGCTGACGCCGGCGCCGCGCGATTTCGCGCTGGAGCGCATCCACGACCAGCGACTCTCGCTCGGCGCGAGCAACCTGGTCGTCGTACGCGTCACACACCACGGGCGGCGGGCGGTGCGCGTCCTGCTGCGCGACGAGCCGCCCGTGCAGTTCCGCAGCGACGCGGTGTACCTCGGCGAGGAGCGCGCGCGGAAGCGGCTGGCCATCTCGCGGCGCGGTGTCCGCCTCGCACTGAGCCGGGAGATCGACGTCGTGCCGGCCCGGCTGGACCCGCGCGCGACGCGCGAGTTCCGCTACCACGTACGGCCGCCGCGCCGGGGCGACTACCGCTTCGGCGACCTGAATATACGCTGGCACGGCGTGCTCGGGCTGATCGTGCGGCAGGCGCGCTTTCCGGCGGCGGCCGGCGTGAAGGTCTACCCCAACCTGCTCGACATCCGCAAGTACGAGATCCTGGTGCGGCGCGGGCAGTTGCAGGAGATGGGACTGCGGCACACGCGCCTGCTGGGCAGCGGCACCGAATTCGAGCGGCTGCGCGACTACCAACTCGACGACGAGTTCCGCCGCATCGACTGGAAGGCGATGGCGCGGCGCGGCAAGCCGATCACGCGCGAGTTCGAAACGGAGCGCAGCCAGAACATCATCGCCATGGTCGACGCCGGGCGACTGATGCGCTCGCCGGTCGGCGATCTCGCCAAAGTCGACTACGTGGTCAACGCGGTGCTGATGCTGTCGTACGTGGCGGGGCTGCGCGGCGACAAGGTCGGCATGCTGGCGTTCGCCGACGAGGTGACGCGCTACCTGGCGCCGCGTTCCGGTAAGGGGCAGTTCTACCGCATGCTGTCGCTGCTCTACGCACTGGAGTCGCAGGCGGTCGAGTCAGACTATGCGCGGGCGTTCGCTTATCTGGGCGCGAAGCACAAGAAGCGCTCGCTGATCGTCATTTTCAGCGATCTCGCCAGCGGCCTGGCGGCCCGCACGCTCGTGTCGAACGTCGTGCCGCTCTACCCGCGTCATCTGCCGTTGCTGGTCGCCATCAGCGACCCGGCGGTCGTCGATCTGGCGCGCGCAACGCCGACGGACTCGGCGCGCATGTACGAGCGCGCGGTGGCAGAGCAGTTACTGGACGAGCGCGCGCTGACGATGGAGTCGCTGCGGCGCGGCGGCGTGATGACGCTCGACGTGCCTGCCAACAAGCTCACGGTCGCCGTGGTGAACAAGTACCTGGAACTGAAAGCGCGCGGCGGGATTTAAGACGACGCAGTTGCAGTTCTCAAAAGGAAGATCCAACACAAAGACACCAAGGCACAAAGAATCTTATGAGATTCCCTTTGTGCCTTCGTGTCTTTGTGTTGAGAAGTTGGTATGTCCTCGGCCGGCGCTGAAGAGGTACGCGTACAGCACGATGCCGCTGCCGATGCCGACAGCGACCTTGAACTCGGCGGGCGCGTCGGTCGGCGAGAGCAGCCCCTCGATCAGCCCGGCCACGATCAACAGCGGCACGCTGCCGAGCATCAGCCGCACCGAGCGCTGCGCCGCCACCGCCAGCGCATTGCGCCGCGACACGAGGCCGGGCCGCAGCACGGCGTAGCCGAGCATCAGGCCGCTCGCGCCGGCCATGGTCAGTTCGCTCAGTTCGAGCACGCCGTGGCCGATGACGAACTCCCACAGCGGCGCGGCATGGCCGTATACCTGCATCAGCGCCAGCACGCCCCCCAGCATCAGGCCGTTGAAGATCAAAACATACACCGTGAACAACCCGAGCAGCATGCCGCCGGCGAACGCCATGAACGACACGCGGATGTTGTTCGTCATGAGCAGTGACGCCATCGTCCCGCCCGCCGTGTCGTTCTCCTTGAACCAGAGGTGCCCCGACTTGATATAGCCGACCAGCGTCGGCGAAAGCGCGTACGACGCGGCATCCGGATAGACGAGCACGACGAAGTAGTACACGATGCCCGTGCCGAAGAAGAGCACGGCCGCCGCCAGCATGAACGGCGCCAATTCGCGGTATAATCGTGGAAAGCCGCGCCGGTAGAACTCCCAAAGCTGGCGCCAGATGACCGGCCCACCGCTATAGACGACCGGGTGCGCGCGCCCGACCAGTTGGTTCAGGTATACGGCCAGGTCGTGGCGCGGGAAGTCGCGCTGGGCGATCGCCAGGTCGGACGTGGCGGCACGGTACAGTTGGCCGAGTTCGACCAGCTCGGCCTCGCTCAGCGACGCGATCCGGCCGCGGCCGGCGCTTTTCAGCAGGTGCGCCAGCCGCTCCCAGGCCGGGCGGCGCGCGGCGATCAATTCATCAGGACTCATGGACTCGTAGACCGGCGGCTCGCGCCGCCCCGTCGAGGTGCGTCATGTCGAACTCCTATGTCATCGAAACGCCGGAAAACATCGCATTCGGGTACGACGTGGCCGGCATCGGCTCGCGCTTCCTCGCCACCCTCATCGATTCGCTCATCCAGGGCACGCTGTACGTCATCGCGATCGTCGCGGTCTCGCTGGCCGATTACCTCGGCTACACGCATTCCATCCCGCGCGACCTGCAGCCGTGGCTGGCCGCCGGGCTTATCGCAGCGATATTCTTCATCCAGTTCGGCTACTTCCTGCTGTTCGAAATCGTCATGCACGGCCAGACGCCGGGCAAGCGGCTGTTCAACCTGCAGGTCGTTAAAGAGAACGGCTACCCGCTCTCCGTGATCGACAGCATCCTCCGCAACCTGGTGCGGATCATCGACTTCTTTCCGGTGGGCTACGGCGTCGGGCTGGTCGCCATGTTCCTGAACGAGCGCGCCCGGCGGCTGGGCGACTATGCGGCGGGCACGATCGTCGTGAAGCTGCGTGACGACGTGAAACTGGCTGATCTCGCCACAGTGCCAGTCTCCACTGCGCCGGCGGTGGAACTGCCTGGGCTGGAAAACCTGCGGCCGGCCGACATCGAGACGGTTATCTCGTACCTGCGGCGGCGTAGCGAGATTCGCGACGCCACGAAGCTGGGCGGTGTGATCGCGCGCGCCGTGCGCGCCCGCATGAACGCGCCGCAGACCGAAGAATACGCGCTGAACACGTCCAGCGACAACTTCCTGCTGCAGGTCGTGAGCGCCTACCGCCGCGCCCACACCAAGCCCGGCTAGATTCTAACATCCCGGCGGTATGCGCCGCAAATGAGGAGCAGACCGATCCACGAAGAAACACGAAAGAGCACGAAGTGGGTTAGTTATCTTGCTTGGTGTTCCTTCGTGTCCCTTCGTGGATAACATTGAGATGGACGACTATCCGATTCAGGGCAAACTGCGCATGCGCGCCGACAACTACGAGCGCGACCGCGCGTATATCGAGCCGCGCGTCGGCAAGCTATCGGCCGGGGAACTCAAAGGCATGCCGGGCTTCGAGTTCCTGAAGTTCTACTACGTCGACTTTGCCGCGACGCCGGCGCAGTGGGCCGAGATCCAGCTTGAGATGGACCGGCGCAACATCCTCGTGACGCTGTACGAAGCGCCGGTATTCTACATGGAGTCGCTGGAGGAAGAGGGGCAAGCCGAGGAAGGCGTCCATGAACGCCCGCAGACGCCGCGACTGACACAGGTGGCGACTGGCGTAGCCATCCTGATCGTTTTGGCCGGGCTGGTGCTCGCCGTCTATACGGGGCTAGATATGGGCGCGTGTATTGTGCTTGGCGTGCTGGCGGCGCTCGTCGGCGCGGCCGGACAGATCTATGCGGTTGTGCGGGCAAGACGAGGAAAGCAGAAACCCCAGCAACCAGACTTATACTAGAATACCTTCGTCCGCAGGAAAGTAGTCGTCGGCCAATTCAATGCACTCACAGATCGCACGCCAGGAGGCACCACATGGCAGACTATCCAATTCGCGGTGAATTGCGCTTCCGTGCCGAGACATTGCAAGCAGACACTGCTTTCGTCCACAATCACGTCGGCGAACTATCGAAACCGGAGCAGCGCGAAGTGACAGGAACCCAATATGTATGGGCACAATTCGGAGCCAGCGTCGAACAGTGGAAAGCGCTTGAGGCAGAACTGAGCAAACGCCACATCATGGCGTATTTGAATGAAGAATTGACGACAATCGCACGCGCTCAAAAGGCCGAAGAAAGCTACGATCGATTTCTTGCCCAAAGGAGGCGACGGAGAGTGTTGATCGCTAGTGGCAGCATACTCATGTTTGGCGGGCTGCTACTCTTCTGGGTTGCTCGAATAGATCAAATGGTAGCCTGCTCGGCATTCGCCGTAGGAGTGATTGTTCTTGCGCTGGGGCGCGTGTCCGTCAAATCGCTGGAAGAACAATACTACGACGGGTAGGTGCGATGCTCTCCCAAATCACCTCCTGCGCGCTGATTGGACTGGATGGCGAGGTCGTCACCGTCGAGGTCGACATCTCGCGCGGTCTCGGCTCGTTCGCAATCGTCGGCCTGCCCGACGCCGCGATCAGCGAGAGCCGCGAGCGCGTGCGCGCGGCGATCAAGAACTCCGGCCTGCACTTCCCCGCCTCGCGCATCACGGTCAGCCTCGCGCCCGCCGACCTGCGCAAGGAAGGCCCGGCCTACGACCTGCCAATCGCGATCGGCCTACTGGCGGCCGGCGAGCAACTGCCGCTGCCGCTCGACGGATTTCTGTTCGTCGGCGAGTTGTCGCTTGACGGGACAGTGCGGCACACCAACGGCATCCTGCCGATGGCGTCGCTGGCGAAAGAGCGCGGCTTCAAGTCGGTGTTCGTGCCGGAACGCGACGCGCCCGAGGCCGCGTTGATTCCAGGCATCGAAGTCTATCCGGTCAAAGCGCTCCTTGACATTGTCAAGCACTTCAACGAGGGGCCGCGCATCGCGGTCTTCGAGCACACCGAGATTCCGGTCCAACAGCACTTACTCTACGAAGTCGTGGACTTTCAGGAGGTCAAGGGACAGGAGCACGTCAAGCGCGCGCTTGAAATCGCGGCCGCCGGTGGGCACAACCTGATCATGGTCGGCAGTCCCGGCTCCGGCAAGACGCTGATGGCGCGCGCCCTGCCCGCCATCCTGCCGCCGATGACGATCGACGAGGCGCTCGACGTGACGCGCATCTACTCGGTCGCCGACATCCTGCCGGCCGACACGCCGCTGATCCACCAGCGGCCGTTCCGCGCGCCGCACCACACCATCAGCAACGCCGGTCTGGTCGGCGGCGGGCACTGGCCGCGCCCCGGCGAGATCTCGCTGGCGCACCACGGCGTGCTGTTCCTCGATGAACTGCCGGAGTTTGGCTCGCGCGGGCTGGAAGTGCTGCGCCAACCGCTGGAAGACCGCATCGTCACCATCGCGCGCGCGACCGGCACGCTGACGTTTCCCGCGAACTTCCAGTTGATCGCGGCCATGAACCCGTGCCCGTGCGGCTGGTACGGCGATCCGTCCGGCCGCTGCACCTGCGCGCCGTCGACCATCACGCGCTACCAGAACCGGATCAGCGGCCCGGTGCTCGACCGCATCGACATTCATGTGGACGTGCCGCGCGTCGAGTACGACAAGCTGTCATCCGTGCGGCTCGGCGAACCGTCGGCGGCAATCCGCGCGCGGGTCGAAGCCGCGCGGCGCAGTCAGCAGCGGCGCTTCGCCGGCACGCGCCTGACCTGCAACGCCGACATGGGCCCGGCCGAGGTACGCCAGTACTGCGAACTGGACGAGGCCGGGCGCGCGCTGCTGCACACCGCTGCCCAGCGCATGCAGTTGAGCGCGCGCACCTACCACCGCCTGCTGAAGGTTGCGCGTACCATCGCCGATCTGGCCGGCGTCGAGCGCATCCAGACCGCGCACATCGCCGAGGCGATCCAGTACCGGCAGCGGAAGGCGTAGACTACTCGCGTTATTCTGAAGCCAACGCGCGACTGTCCGCGCTTGATCCAGCGCGTAATCGTTGCACGGTCGACTTGAAAGAGCATGGCGACTTCTGCGGCGTTGAGAAATTGCTTCATGTATCTACGATATGAAAAGGAATATCTTTATGTCAAGGGGTATTTTCTTGCATCTATTGCATAGAGCTCAACTCCGTCGAGAGTCAATCTTGGCGACATGCCTGCGGAAAGTTGCGACCGTCGTTGCGTAAGTGTAGTATTTGTTGGGATTCTGCCACATGTTGCGCTATAAGGGAAGTTCTTCTCACCTTATCTGTAGGTGCTCCAATTCAACCAATGTACTAGCAATAGCGAATGGGACGGCAGAGCGCCACGTCAATCACTGGCATTTGCTAACATCATGCGCAGCTCAACAGTTAGGTCCGGTGGGTGGAATCACGTCAGGATATTTACCTTACGCACGACACAAATCAATTCAGATTTGAGGGAAAAATATGACTGTAAATATCCCCACGGTATTAGACTCGAGGCAACTCAAGCGTATTGAAAGCGAGCATGGCGGATTCCTATATCAGCATTTGTATGCCGCAGCCTGTTTGATGACTGCTCAAGCCTCTGGTGCTGTTGCTTTGTTAGTGGAGCGTGATGAGGATATCGAGATTCTATTCGCAGATCACCAACTCTACATTCAGGTCAAGACACGATCAGCGCCTTTAATGCCGAATGACATCGAAGCCACGTTGACCCGTTTTGCCTCGCTTCGGGCTGAACATGCAAGTGGACGAAGGAATAATCCTCCGAAGTTTTGTGTTGTAACAAATGCAGTACCGGGACCTAAGCTTAAAAGCTTGTTGGCTGGTGTTAATTGGCCCGCTGACGTCGATATTGTTTGGCCAGGGAATACCACACGGTTCGCCCACAACCTTCCGCCCGCCTGGACGGACCTCGTTGAGGCGTTCCACTGGTGTACCGACCAAGCGACTACTATACCTTTTACGTTACTGTCTCCGGAAACGCTGGTACTCAAACTTGCCGGCAAGATTCTAATTGCATGTACGGCTTCTTCTCCACACGAACTGCACCAATTCTATTCGAATGACTTCCAGAAGCTGTTTGAACAAGTCGTAGTACAACTCCAAGGTTTTCCTTCTCCACCAACTGTCTATCGACCAACGGACGCAGACCCGTCCTTTGAGAATGACAAACGCGCAAGACTGATTATGGGGCTTTCAGGTGCCGGGAAAACAGCCTGGGCCTCGCAATTCGGTGCGCAAACCGGCAAGGCGGTTGCGTACTTCGACATCACGGATACGCCTGGGGGAGCGCTAGCCTCAGCGTTGACCCAGGAATTGGCAGCGCGATTTCTGGGCAAAGTTGAGGAAGGACTACGCTCTGTTCTGCTTCCAGGTAGGACTGGAATAGATGCACTACGTGCGCTCGATATAGCTTTGGAGAATAACAATCTGCAGGTCACCCTCGTTCTTGATAACGTGCATAAAGTTCCGCCAAGCGGAATTCAAAGTATCGTGCAAGCTACACCCAACGTTCGATACATCATGTTGGCGCAACCTTGGCCCGGTCAAGTGGAATTGGAGGCGTTGCTTAACATTCAGACTGAAAGGCTGCGAGGGTGGTCCCTTGACACGATAGCACAGGTATTCGCGGAGGCTGGCTGCTTGATTGACCCTGCCACCACTGCTCGGGTGTTGAGAATCACTGGCGGCCTACCCTTGTTTATTCAGAATAGTGCTGAGATTGCAAAACGGTCGTATCAGCGCCAGGCTGACCTTTTCTGCAATGATATAGATGCACAGACCAATATCGCGGAAACCGCGCAAGAAAAGATTCTTGGCCGGGTGTTTGATACTGTCGGGAAAGGCACCAAGGATGCCGCCGCGCTATTTGGTGTTGCTTCCGTACCCCTCGTATCAGATGAAGCGTGTAGGTTGCTTGTTGGTATTGAACGACCCCGCGCGCTGCATATGCTTCGCGAGCTAACGGGTTTGGGCATTATTCAGTTGTTACGCAACCGGAAGTTGATAATGCATGATGCCTTCCGACCCGTGGCGTCAGCGCATCGAATGACTTTGGACTCCGCGACCGTTCGCCAAGCTCGCTTGGAGTTGAAAGCGATCCTCACACCAACCCAGGGCGGCGCATTCGATGTAATTCGATTCGGCGCCTTCCTAGGGCTGTTGTATGACCTGGGCGATGTAGAAGAGTTGGTAGATATCGCAAGCTACGAGCATATTTTTGAACTTGGCTATGATGTTCAAGTAACCAAGATGCTCGAAGAGATCGCTAGCTCGAGTACGACAAGTCCCCGTGATCGCTTCTGGGCACTGGACACCCTAACCTTTTGGGATTTACAGATAGGCAACCTCCAATCGGTTGAAGCAAGACTTGTACGGTTGGGAGCTTTGTTGCAGTTATTTGACGCAGGAACAAGAGAGCAAACAAATGTCTTGATGAAACAAATGGCTCTGAGCGGTGAAAAAGGACATGTTGCGGAAATACGGCAACGATTTGCTCAGGCTAGCGCCATCATTCAGCATGAACCGAGCTTTCTTCGCGCGCTTCGTTATAACTTTGCGCGTGCCTTGTATAAGGCTCGTGTGTACGAAGAAGCTGACGCTGAGGGGTTCAGACTCATCCTTGAGTATTACGATGTACTTGGACTCACTCCTGAGGATGTGATTGCCAAGAACGTGCCCGAGATCAAAAGCAAACTAGTCGAAACCCGCACTCTGCAAGACGATTTGAAGCGTCTCGCTGATACTCTGGACCTTCACGCGAAAATAAAAACCGCGCTGGGGCAGCGATCCGTGTTGTCGCGCATTCATTCAATGAAGTTCTATGACTTGGCGGGGGCTCCGACATCGGTGGTACGAGTTGGACAGGATGTTGTAGATGAACTTCTAGAAGTCTGGACAGATCCACTGCAAGCTAAAGACTTCATAGAACGAACACTGTTGCCAACCATGCAGCATTTTCAGCTCTTGGGCTACACAGTTCGCGTGCGATCACAGTATGCAGTAATCCTTGCTTATTGTGGAGATATCGATCGCGCAAGAAAGGAAATCGGACAACTAGAGCCCTATAAACAAGCACTGCCTGCGCTGGAACGTCGCGAGCTGGAGAACCAACGGCAGCTGATTGAAAAGATAGCGCGAGGTGAGGTACAATTCAGAGCCGAGTTGCCCTTAGCGACTAGCGCCCCGTCCTCAGCAACCCAGATGCCAAGTTCGAGTAAAATCGGGAGAAACGATCCGTGTCCCTGTGGTTCGGGGAAAAAATATAAGCGGTGCCACGGCATGAATAGGACGTAATGATCTTCGCACTAGAGTGGGTCGAGAGATGAAGTTTGTGTCCGCGCAAGTGTTGAATCTCTTGGACCTTGGCTAATGAATTGCAGAGGAAGTTCCGATCTAGCGCGTATATGTGTTAGCACTAACGTAACGCCTCAACAACTGTATTTGTCTCCAGTTCTGCGGCTATGACCGAACGCAGTCAGGAAATGCATCGCAGCCTGACAGTTGCTCTATTCCGAGAGGATTCGACTAGCGCAGGTTGCCCAGCGGGGCGGTTGCTGCTAGACTCTTGCAAAATGTTCGGTCACAAAGTATTTATCTGGCCAACGTAACAGCCGTAATTTGGGATATATCTTCCGCCCACTTATGGCGCAGTGCGAAAGTTACATTGTGTACATCCGTGCCCATGCGGCTGGTACGGCGACCCGTCTGGGCGCTACGCCTGCGCGCCATCCACCATCACGCGCTACCAGAACCGCATCAGCGGGCCCGTGCTCGACCGCATCGACATCCACGTGAACGTGCCGCGCGTCGAGTACGAGAAGCTGTCGGCCGTGCGGCTCGGCGAGCCGTCGGCAGCCATCCGCGCGCGCGTCGAGACGGCGCGTGGCATCCAGCAGCGCCGCTTCGCCGGCACGCGCCTGACGTGCAACGCTGATATGGGCCCGGCCGAGGTGCGGCAATCCTGTGAGTTGGATGAGCCGGGCCGCGCGCTGCTGCAGACGGCCGCCCAGCGTATGCAGCTCAGCGCCCGCACCTGACCACCGCATCCGAGGAGGAGCCATGGGGAACGCCGATAACTACGTGCAGGCCCGCGACTTCCTGATCGCGCATCGCGAAGACTATGCGACCGCCTACCGGGAGTTCCGCTGGCCGCGCATGGAGCAGTTCAACTGGGCGCTCGACTTCTTCGACGCCCAGGCACACAACAACGCCGCGCCGGCCCTGTGGGTCGTGAGCGAGAGCGGCGAGGAGGTCAAGCGCAGTTTCGCCGAGATGAGCATGCGCTCCAACCAGGTCGCTAGCTTCCTGCGCGCGCAAGGCGTCAAGCGCGGCGACCGCGTGCTGATCATGCTCGGCAACGTCGTGCCGATGTGGGAAGTGACGCTCGCGGCGATCAAGCTCGGCGCAGTCATCAGCCCGGCGACGACTCTGCTGACGCCGGCCGACCTGCAGGACCGCATCACGCGCGGCGGAATCAGCCATGCCATCGCCGACCCGAGCGGCGTGGACAAACTTGCTCCGTTTAGCTCGCTCGTCTCGCGCGTGCTCGTCGGCGGCGTTGCGCCCGGCTGGGCGTCGTATGCCGACGCCGACCGCGCGCCCGCCGAGTTCACGCCCGACGGCCCGACGCGCGCCAGCGACCCGTTCCTGCTCTACTTCACCTCCGGCACGACGGCGAAGCCGAAGATCGTGCTCCACACGCACGAGACGTACCCGGTCGGCCACCTCTCGACGATGTACTGGATCGGCCTGCGCCCAGGCGATGTGCACTTCAACATCAGCTCGCCCGGCTGGGCGAAGCACGCATGGAGCAGCATCTTCGCACCGTGGATCGCCGGCGCGTGCATCTTCGTGCATAACTATGCGCGCTTCGATGCGAAGAAGGTGCTGAACGCGCTCGTGCAGTACGGCGTGACGACGCTGTGCGCGCCGCCGACCGTCTGGCGCATGCTCATTCTGGAAGACCTGACGACCTACCCGGTCAGATTACGCGAACTGATCAGCGCGGGCGAGCCGCTCAATCCGGAAGTGATCGAGAAGGTGCGCGCCGCGTGGGGCATCACCATCCGCGATGGCTACGGCCAGACCGAGACGACTGCCCAGATTGGCAACACGCCCGGCCAGCCCGTCAAGCTCGGCTCGATGGGACGGCCGCTGCCCGGCTATCGCGTGGCGCTGCTCGACGCGGAGGGCCGCGAGGGCGACGACGGCGAGATCTCGCTACGCCTGAACCCGCCGCCGCTCGGCCTGATGGCTGCGTACGCCGACAGCGTCGAGCGCAGCGCGGCGGTGCTCGGCGGCGACTTCTATCGCACATCCGACACCGCGTCGCGCGACGCGGACGGCTACTTCTGGTATATCGGCCGCTCCGACGACGTATTCAAGAGCTCCGATTATCGCATCAGCCCGTTCGAACTGGAAAGCGTGCTGATCGAGCACGACGCCGTTGCCGAAGCTGCGGTCGTGCCAAGCCCGGATCCGCTGCGCCTGTCGGTGCCCAAGGCGTATGTGATGCTCAAGCCGGGCGTGCCGCCCACGCGCGAGACCGCGCTGGCGATCCTGCAATTTACGCGCTCGCGGCTCGCGCCGTACAAGCGCATCCGCCGCATCGAGTTTTACGACCTGCCCAAGACCATCTCCGGCAAGATTCGCCGCGTGCAGCTGCGCGGTGTCGAGATTGAGCGCAATGCGGCCGGCACGCGTGGCGAGCGCGAGTTCCGCGCAGAGGACTTCCCGGAATTGCGTTAACAGAATCGCGGACGGCTCTGTGCCCTCGGGATGGAGTAATGTATGCGTGGCGATGGCAGCGACAATGGCGGCGTGGTCTGGCATGTGATCCGCGCGCTTCGCCGGGCACGGTTTCCCATTTTAACGATTGCCCTGACCTATTTCTTGTCCGTGGTCCTCGGCATCGTGATGGTGCACACAGGCAATACGTTCGCCGTGACCTACCGCGACAATATTGTCTCGAACGCACAGTCCAGTTCGATTACGGTCGCGCTTCGCCAAGACGAGCGCTTACTGGCCGCTTTGCTTGATTCTGCGGGCAATCTATTTGCGGCCATCGCCAATACCATCGGCGGGTTAGCGGTGGTTGTGGCTTATCCGGTTGTCGCATATCGCGGCTGGATTGGGGGAATTGTCTCGATCGATGGCCACCACGTAAGCCGATTCACCGATCTTCGCGAGGCGGCGTATTACCTTATCACGCTGGTGTTGCAGCTGATACCGTCTTCACTGACTGGCGGCGCAGGCGTCAATATGGGGCTTGCGTATCTCCGCCCAAAGCCGCCCTATCAAGGGCCCAAATGGTTGGGCATACCCCGCGAGGCAATCCTTGATGTGCTCAGAGTCTATTTGGTGGCAGTGCCCTTGTTCCTGATCGCATCGCTGTGGGAGTTCTTCGCACGTTGAGAGTCCGGGCAACAAGCGACAGCGGTCCATGCCGCCGATCGGTCGGGTGGCATGAGTAGCCAACGGCATCGACGGGTACTCGTTCTGCTGTCGATGGTGGTCTCGCTGGTCTTCGCCGCCGGGCTGACCGCTGGCGGGCACGCACTCGGCGCGCCCGCCGTGCCCGACCTGGTCGTGTACGACGACGTACTGGCATCCGGCTGGCAGGACTGGTCGTGGTCTACCACAGACAACCTCGCCAACGCATCGCCCGCACTGGGTGGCACGGGGCATTCCATCGCTGTGACGATCACGGCGGCGTGGGGCGGCTTCTCGCTGCGCGCGCCCACGCCGATCGCGACCGGCGGATACTCGGCGATTCGCTTCTGGGCCTATGGCGCGCCGGGCGGCAGCGCGCTTACGGCGTACATCCAATCAAGCGACGGCGGCGCGGCCAGTCCGGGCCTGGACTTCAGCGCGCCGGCCGGCGTCTGGATGCCGTTCACCGTCACCCTCGCCACACTCGGCAATCCCTCATTCATACAGCGTGTCGACATTCAGGACCGCACGGGTAGCGCCCAGCCCGTGTTTTCCCTCGATGATATCCGCCTGCTCGGCGTGCCGTCCGTCGCTACGGCGACGATCGAGATTGACGGGGCGGCGGCAGGCGCGCCGCTCAACCCGCATCTGATCGGTTCCAACCTGCCGGCGTGGCTCGGTCCCGGCACGCTGGCCGATCCGGTCTTCCAGACGCGCACGGCCGCCGCCGGCATCAACATGCTTCGCATTCCGGGCGGCAGTTGGAGCGACGACTACGGCTGACTGAGTTGCGAGCAGGGCATCACGGTGGCCGGCGCGCTGCCTTGTCCCGGTCTGGGCTGGGCGGCGCGCCCAAGCGATTTCATCGGCGCCGTGCGCGCTATGCACGCCGAGGCGCTCTGGATCGTCAACGTCAACAGCACGTCGCAAGAGGCGGCAGCGGCGGTGGCGTTCTTCAATGCGCGCATCACAGACACAACGCCCATTACGGTCGATCTGCACGGCACCGACTGGTACACCGCCGGGCACTGGGCTGCCCTGCGCGCTGCACACGGTTATCCGGAGCCACTCAGCATCCGCTACTGGGAGTTCGGCAACGAGGTGTATGGCGGCAAACCCGGCACCGGCGCAAATGGCTGCCAGACGTGGGGATGGGAAACCTCATGGACGTGCGACGGCGGCGAGTACATCAACGGTATCGGCGCGGGGGCGGCGCGGCACGAGGGCTACCTGGAGTTCCGCGCGGCGATGCGCGCCGTCGACCCGACGGTGCAACTCGGCGTGGCGGGCACGACCGATCCGGCAACGTACAACAACTGGGGCGCCAAAGTTATCGCAGCGGCGGGCAGCGTCATGGACTTCTACGTCGTCCACCCGTACGCCTACGACACGCCGCCCGCCAACAACGCCTCGGGCTGGGCGCAGGTGCTGGGCAAGCCGCAGACACACTGGAGCGGTATCCGCGCTGCGCTCCAGCCGGCCTTCAGTCTGTACGCAGGCGGCCGCGCCGCGCCGCTCGCCGCGACCGAGTACAACATCGTCTCTGCGGCGCCGTACGATACGGAGCAGATGATGCTGCGCGCCGGCAATGCGCTCTACACCGCCGACTCGATCGGACAGATGGCGCAGAGCGACTACGACTTCGGCCTGCAGTGGGACCTCGCGAACGGCACGGAAAGCAACGGCACCGATTACGGCCTGCTGCGCATGGACGGCGGCACCACGCGCACGCCGGCATACTATGCGTTCGCGCTGTGGTCGCGCTTCGGCGACACGCTGCTGCCGGTCGCATCGAGCGCTAACGCTGCGACGGACCTGAGTGTGTACGCGGGGCGCGTCAACTCGACTACCGTCACGCTGCTGGTGATCAACAAAACAAGCACGCCGCTGACGGCGACCATCACCATCAGCGGCGTACGTTCTTTGCTCGGCGGCACGGCCAGCGCCGTAACGGGCGCGGGACCGGGCGCTCTGGCCGTTGCGTACAACGGGGTCAGCAACCCGGCCAGCGATCTCTCCGACGCGCCGCCAACGCCGTTTGCGACCGGCGCGGGTCCGACGTTCACTTACCTCTTCGCGCCAACCTCTGTCACGCTGCTGACCATCCGCACCGGCACACTCGACCGGCGGCTCTATCTTCCCACGATCCGGCGATAGTGGCGGCAGCCGCGACCGCTTGGCTCGGAAACTCGCGGCAGCAGCGGCCCCGCCTCGATTCGAGGCTACTCGCGGCTCAATGAGCCAAAGCGGCGGCGCGTTAGCTGCGTGATCGCCTCGGCCAGGTGCTCGTCGGCGATGGCGTACGCGCCCGCCGCGACACGCAGCTTGTGCGCCTCGTGCAACACGTCGGCGTGTGTGTGGCCTTCCGGCGGGTCGAACTTGTAGCAGGCCAGTTCCAGCAACTGCCCGTTCGGGTCGCGGAAGTAGATCGAGTCCATGAAGCCGCGATCAACCGGCCCCGTATTCTTGATGCCCCGCTCGGCCAGCCGCGCGACGACCTGCGTATACGTGACGCGCGAGACGATGAATGCCAGGTGATGCAGGTTGCCGATCCCTTCCGGGTTCGGCGTCGGATCGTTGACGCGCGCCGGCCGCACAAAGAAGGTCAGCAGCCGCCCGTCGCCAGGATCGAAGTAGAGGTGCTCCTCCTCCGCTACGTCTAGATTCGGCTGCGTGAAAACGAGCGGCATGCCGAGCACGCCCTCGTAGAAGCCGATGATCGCCTGGCGGTTCGAGCCGACCATGGTGATGTGGTGCACACCCTGCGTTTGGATGATGCTCATCGGGATATGCCCCTTCCTCTCAAGCAAGTAGATATTAAGCGCGACACGATTATGACTCTACCGCAGTATCGCCGGCAGGTACAGCCGTGGCGCCAGGCTGGAATCCGCCGCTTGCCGCTCGACGGCGCCGATGTCATAACCGACTATCGTATCGCCATCGCCATCAACCGGACGCGGCTTGCCGCGCTGATCGATCGCAGGCGCATTACTACCCACCACGCCGTCGATCGCCGGGCTGCCGACCTTGGGCATGTGAGCCAGCGTTGAACCGCTATAGTTGCCCAGCGCTGTGAGCAACGGGTCCAGCCCGTTGGGGTTCAGGCCCTTCACTGTGCCCGCCAGCGCGCAGGTAAGGTCGCTGGAGATGCTGTAGATTGACGTGTTAATAGCGCCATTGCAATTGCCGCCGGTGGGGCTGTAGGTCACGATGGTGTTGGTCAGCGACGTCGTGTAGCCGCTTACGGTGAAGAGCGCGCCGCCGCTTGCGGCGGAATTGTTGCTCAAGGTCGCGTTCCACAACTGTACGTTAGATTGATTGTATACGCCGCCTCCTTGTTGCAGCGCCGAATTGCCGCTCAGCGTGGTGTTGATCAGGGTCGTCGGCAAATACACGGCGGACGAGTTTGATATGTAGATTCCACCCCCTTGCTGCAGCGCCGAGTTGCCGCTGAGGGTGGAGTTATTCGCGGTCAGAGCCCCGAACATCTCGGTGATGAAGATGCCGCCACCCCTGGTGGCGGAGTTGCCACTGACCGTGGACTCATGCAGCTGGGCGCTACCGTCGAAGTCATAAATGCCGCCCCCGTCGCCGCTCGCCGAGTTGCCGCTAACGATGGAATAACTCAGCACCGCCCCCGCCTCGATGGAGGCGAGGTAGATACCGCCGCCGTTACCGCTCGCCGAGTTGGCGCTGAGCGTGGAGTAATTCAGCGTCGGCCCCCCCGCGAACACGTAGATGCCGCCGCCGCTTGTGGCGGTATTGCCGCCCAGCGTGGATCCATTCAGCGTCGCCGCGCTTCTGTAGAAAAAAATGCCGCCCCCATTGATCGCCGAGTTGGCGCTGAGGGTGGAGTTGCTTAGCGTCAAGATGCCATACTCATTGATGTAAATGGCGCCGCCCTCGGTCGCTGAGTTCCCGCTGAATGTGGAGTTATTCACGGCGATGGGCGTGCCCAGGCCATAGTTGTAAATGCCGCCGCCAATATTTGCCGCGTTGCCGCTGAATGTGGAATTATTCAGCGTCGCCGTTCCCCCGTGATTCTCCAGGCCGCCGCCGATATTTGCCGCGTTGCCGCTAAGTGTGACGCTGGTCAGCGTCAGCGCGCCCTGGCTGTAGATACCGCCGCCATCAGCAGCACTCGCAACGTTGGATATGAATAGGCTGTTGCTGATGGTCACCGTCGCGGTGCTGCTCGCGGCCAGGCCCCCACCATTGCCGACGCTCGCACTGTTGCTATATATCTGACTGTTGCTGATGACAACGGTTCCGCCCACGTCCAGCCCGCCGCCGCTATGGCTCGTCGCGCGATTGTAGCGCACGGTCGTGTTGATCAGCGTGAGTGCGCCGATGCTGTCGATGCCGCCCCCGTAATCCGACTGGTTGTTCTCGATCAGGCTGTTCAGCACGATCGTCGTGCCGGTGATGCTCTCGATCGCTCCCGCCGCGAAGGTGCTCTGACTATTGCGGATGGTCACGTGGTCCAGCATCAGCAGGTTGCCCTGATTGAGAACGGCGCCACCCTGAGTCGGCAGGTTCCCCCCGGCTGCCGCATAGCCGTCGATGAGCGTGATGTTCGTCAGCGTCAGTGCGGCATTGGTTTGCACGTTAAACAGGCGGTTGGCATGCGCCCCGGTCAGGGTCACCAGGTTGCCGCCGTCAATTGTGTAGAAGGTGCCGGGGATGGCGTTGTACCCGCCCGCCTGCGTGACGGTGATGACAACGGGTGCTGGACCGCAACTGAATGTAATCAGCCCGCTGCCATTGTTCATGGCATTGGCGAGGCCGGTTCCGGTGCAATTGGTTACCACGCCCGCGGCACGGACGGGCTGATAATGCAATGCGGCCACCACGAAAAGCAAAGCCGAAAGAAGGGTAAGCCGGCGAATGGTGCGGCGCATAGATGGCCCCCTCCCCAGAGGTCCACTACATAGTCAATTCGTTGCGTGCGACGAACAGGAATAGGCGCTATGATACCGCACTATTGAAAAACAGGAGTAAGCACAGGTCGATCCGAGTACGCCCGGCGGAACGCCGGACACGGACTGCACGAATCAGCGCGGACAGCTAGCTGACCGGCCGGCGGCCGATCTCGCTCGTCCAGCGGATCGCCTGCACGTAACTCTGGCGGAGCACGTCCGGCTCGATCTTCGCCTGCACCAGCCGGTCCCAGTCGCCGCGCTCATACGCCAGCGTGAGTTGCAGCACCTCGCCAAGGTTGCCTTCATGGCGCAACAGGCCGGCGACCACCTCATCGGACAGCGGCAGTTGGTCGAGCGCCTCCGCCATGTTAATGTCCAGCAGCGCGTCGAGCACCGAAAAGAGGCCGACGAGGAAGAACGGCTCGGTGCGCGGCTGGTGCAACGTGAGCGCAATCAACTCGCAGAGTTTCGCGCGCGACATGGCGAGATTGGTCAACTCGTGGGGTTTGTTCTCGATCGAGCTCATCAGCAGCAGCGTGAGCCAGCCGCGCAACTGGTTCATGCCGAGCAAGCCGATCGCCCCTTCGATGGAGGTGATGCGCTGCACGAAGCCGTAGAACGCCGAGTTGACTAGTTTAAGCAGCTTGTAGCTCAGCGACACATCCTGCGATACGATCTGGGCGAGCGTGCGGAAGTCCGCGCGCGGATCGAGGATGCGTACCAGCGTTTGCAGGATGACCACGCGCGCCGCATCGACGCGCCGGCCCTTGAGGATGACCGGCTTGCAGAGAAAGTAGCCCTGGAAGTAGTCGAAGCCAAGCGCGGTGCAGAACTCAAGCTCCTCGTGCGTCTCGACTTTCTCGGCGAGCAACTTGCACCGGCTGCGACGTGCGCGCACGTCCTCGACCAACGCAGGCAACTGCCGGCGCTCGACGCCCATGATATCGATCTTCACCACATCAGCGATCGAGAGCAGCGGCGCGGCCTGCTCGATGTCAATCACGTCGTCGAGCGCAATCTGATAGCCCTGCCCCGCCAGCGCAATCAGATTCTCGTAAAGCACCAGGTCCCTCGCCGTGTCTTCCATGACCTCGAGTGTCACAAAGGCCGGCGGCATCGGGATGGGGTAGGTTCCATTGAAGAAGTTGCGCGTGATATTGACATATGCTTTCTTGCCGCCGACGAGCGTGTCGAGACCCAGTTCGGCAAACGCATTCAGCAGTACGCGCGCCGTCGCCTGGTCGCCATCGACGACCCCGGCCCTGGCGGCTTCGGCGGAGCGATACAGCAACTCGTACGCAACCACCTCGAGGCGGCGATTGAAAATCGGCTGGCGTCCAATGAATAGCTCAAGCATTTCGAATCCGTGATGACGAGCCTATTCGAGCGTGGTGCGCATGCGATGGGAGGCCCCCGATGAATTATACTCCCTGAACAGCGGAAGGTCGCAGGCAGAAGGTTTCGCGCGGGTGTCCGTCAGGGTTTCGCACACCCCCGCAGACCATGGTTCAGAGTGTAGGGACCGGCGTGCGGACTCCGGCGAGTCGGAACTCCGTCTTAACGATAACGCGGCGCAAGAACTCAGCCGAGTCAAAGCCCCGCAGGCGACCGGGCCCTGCGGGGGTCATTCGTTAGCGCGCGTCGCGCCCTGGACCAATCAACTGCGTGGCTGCCCCCAGATACGCCAGCATCGCCGCGCCGGTCTTGATGCCCTTGAAGAAGCGCTCGACCTCGATGTTCTCGTTGGGCGCGTGGTTCGACTCGTCGGCGTTGGCGTACGGCACCGTGATCGCCGGGACGCCGAGAATCTTGGTCCACACATAGTCCGGCAGGCTGCCGCCCAGTGCGGGCACCAGCAACGGCTCCTCGCCCTGCGCTGCGGTGATCGCCTGACGCACCGGCGCGATGAACGGCGCATCGAGCGCCACCTTCGATGGCTCCATCGAGCCTTGCCGCACGACCGCGACGCCCGGCGCGTGCTTGCGCACGTGCGCCTCCACCTTCGCGAACGTGTCCTCCGCCGTCATCGCCTCGACGAGCCGGATGTCGCACTTGGCAAACGCCTCGTGCGGCAGGACCGTCTTCGAGCCGGGGCCGCCGTAGCCGCCATGCAGGCCGTTGATAGTGAACGTCGGCCAGGCTGACAGGCGCTCGAAGTACCCGCGCTCCGTCGGCGCATCGAACGCGGCCAAGCCCAATGACTGCTTGAGGCCCGCCTCGTCCAATGGCATGCGCGCCAGCGCCTCGCGCTCCAGCGCGGTCTGCGGCAAGACCGCGTCGTAGAAGCCGTCGATCGTGACCTCGCCGCGCTCGTTCTTCATCGTCGCCAGCAGGTGCACCAGCGTCCAGAGCGGGTTCGGCGCGACGCCGCCGAAGTTGCCGGAGTGCAGGTCGCGGTTGGCGCCCCGGGAGCGCAACTCAAATGAGATGATGCCGCGCACCCCGCAGACGATCTGCGCGCGGCCGCTCTCGTGCACCGGGCCGTCGCTTGTAATGACCAGATCGGCGGCGAGCATCTCGCGATGCGCGCGCACGAAGTCGGCCATGCGCGGGCTGCCGATCTCCTCTTCGCCTTCCAGCACGACCTTGACATTGCACGGCAGCGCGCCGTCCACCGCCAGCAGCGATTCCAGTGCGAGTACCTGCGCGAAGTGCTGCCCCTTGTTGTCGCCCGCGCCGCGCGCGTACAAACGGCCATCGCGCACCGTGGGCTCGAACGGCGGCGAGACCCACTGGTCGAGCGGGTCGGGCGGCTGCACGTCATAGTGGCCGTAGAGCAAGACGGTCGGCGCGCCCGGCACAATCCGGCGCTCCGCAAACACGACCGGCCAGCCGGCCGTCGGGATGATCTGCGTGTCGAGGCCGATCCCGCGCAGGATCGCGGCGATATAGTCGGCGACCTCGGCGATGCCGAGGCCGTGCGCACTGATGCTCGGGCGGCGCAGGTAGTCGATCAGGCGAGCGAGGAACGCGTCGCGCTGTGCGTCCACGTGCGCGAACACACGCGACAAGCTTGAAACGGGCATCGGAGCCTCCAGTCAGGAAGTGTTCGCGCTCGATTATAGTACCATTTCCACCGGATGATGCGTCAATGCACGATCCCCTGAACATGACGATGGGTTCCGGGGATCATCTCATACTGTTCCCTGATCCCCGCCCCCTGATCCCTGATCCCCGTTTCCAATCTCCCCCGGCATCGGGTAAAATGCGCCCACAACAGGAGGCGGCCATGTACGATCTCGTGATTCGCAATGCCACTCTGGTCGATCCGGCGCAGAGGCTGCACGCGCGCAAAGACGTCGCCTTTGCGGGCGGCCGCGTGGCAGCCGTCGCCGACGCCATCGGCGAGCGCGGCGCGGAGGACATCGACGGCGCGGGGCAGGTTCTCTCGCCCGGCTGGGTTGACCTGCACGTGCACATCTTCGACGGCGTCTCGCACTACGGCGTGCCGGTCGATCCGAACTGCGTCGCCAAGGGCGTGACGACCGTCGTCGACGCCGGCTCGGCGGGCGCCGATACCTTCCCCGGTTTCCGCAAGTACGTCATCGACGTCAGCGCCACGCGCATCTTCGCCCAGCTTAACATCTCCTCGATGGGCATGATCTCGCAGGAGATCGGCGAACTGCACGACTTACGCTGGGCCGACATCGAAAAGGCGCTCGCCACGATCGAGGCGAATCGCGACGCAATTCTTGGCGTCAAAGTGCGTCTGGAGCGCTGGCTGGCCTGCAGCGAGGCCAGCGGGCTCAAGCCGCTGCATCTGGCGCGCGAGGCCGCCGACGCCGCCGGGCTGCCGATTATGGTGCACGCGCAGAGCGCCTGGGCCGAGTCGATCGACGAGGTACTGGCGGTGATGAAGGATCGCGACATCGTGACGCACTGCTTCCACGGCAAGCCGATCTGCGGCATCCTGGACGCCGGCGGGCACGTGCGCGAGTCGGTGCTGAAGGCCGCCGAGCGCGGCGTGGTCTTCGACGTCGGGCACGGGCGCGGCAGCTTCGACTGGCGCGTGGTCGAACGCGCGCTGGCGCAGGGCTTCCAGCCGAAGACGATCTCCAGCGACCTGCACCGCCACAACATCGACGGCCCGGTGCACGACCTGGCGACCACGGCATCCAAGTTCCTTCACCTCGGTCTGCCGCTCGACGAGGTGATCGCGCGCATCACGTCCACCCCGGCCCGCGTGATTCGGCAGAACGACATCGGCACGCTGCGGCCGGGCGCGTGGGGCGACGCGACGCTGTTCACGCTTGAGGAAGGCGCGTTCCAGTTCCGCGACTCGCGCGGCGAGGCGCGCACCGCGTCGCAGCGGCTGGCCGTGCAGCGCACGATCCGCGCCGGCCGCGAGTATCACGCCGCCGGGCACACGCACACATGAACGAAGCGACCCTGACCGCCGCCGGCGACTGGCTGGCCACGCACGGCCTGCGCATCGTGCTGATCGTCGCGGGCGCATGGCTGCTGCTGCAACTGATTGACCGCTCCGTCGACCGCGCCTCGCGCACAATCGAGTCGCGCGCCACCCGGCTGGAGCGCGACCAGCGCGAGCGCGTCGTAACCATGGCCGGCGTGTTCCACTCGCTCGCCGCAGTCGCCGTGTTCGCCGTTGCCGCGCTCATGATCCTCTCCGAGCTGGCGATCGACATCGCGCCGCTGATTGCCGGCGCCGGCCTGCTCGGACTGGCAATTGGCTTCGGGGCGCAGACGCTCGTCAAAGATCTGCTCGGCGGGCTGTTCATTCTGCTCGAAGACCAGTTCAACGTCGGCGACGGCGTGCGGGTGGGCGGTGTGTCCGGCGCGGTCGAGCGGATCACCCTGCGCGCCACCTACCTGCGCGACGCCGACGGCACGCGCCACCTGGTGCCGAACGGCGAGATCCGCGTCGTCTCGAACAGCACGGTCGGCTGGTCGCGCGCGATCATCGATGTGCGCGTCGGCTACGACCAGGACACCGGGCGCGTGATGCACGCGCTGGCGCAGGTGGTCGCGGAGACGAATGCCGACCCGGAACTGCAGCAGCACATGCTGGAACCGCTCGTGCTGAACGGCCTCGAAGCGCTCGACGTGGACACCATGCGCCTGCGCATCATGGGCAAGACCAAGACGGGCGAGCAGGACGCCGTCAACCGCGCCGTGCGCCAGCGCATCGTCGAGCGCTTCGCCGCCGAGCAGATCGGCCTGCCTATGTTCGGACGCGCCACGCGCGACGGGGGCATTTGAGACGCCGCGCGCGCCGTCCTATAATACAGTCACCATCCACTCCGGCCGACCGGCCGCCATTTTCCCCTCAGGAGGACAGGACTATGCTTAAGGGCTTGATGATGGACTACCCGCTGACCACACAGCACTTCATAGACCGCGCCACCACGCTGTTTGCCCGCAAGGAGATCGTCACGAAGGTCGGCCCGAACACGGAACGCCTGACATACGGCGAATGGGGCCGGCGTGTCAATCAACTGGCGAACGCGCTCAAACGGCTGGGCGTGGGGCGCGGCGACCGCGTCGGCACGCTGGCCTGGAACAATACGCGGCACCTCGAAGCGTACCTCGCCGTGCCGAGCATGGGCGCGGTGCTGCACACGCTGAACTTGCGCCTGCCGCTCGACCAACTGGCGTACATCATCAACCACGCCGAGGACAAGGTCATCATCGTGGACGGCACGGCCGCGCCGATCAACTGCGTGACGCTGCTGGAGAAGATCAAGGACAAGCTGACGACGGTCAAGCACTTCATCATCACGAGCGGTGCGCAGACGACGCTCTCCCCCGCGCTGGCCTACGAGGACCTGCTGAAAGCCGAATCGGACAACCACGCGTGGCCAAAGCTGGACGAGAACGAAGCGGGCGCACTCTGCTACACCTCAGGCACAACCGGCAACCCCAAGGGCGCGCTGTACTCGCATCGCGCGCTCGTCCTGCACTCGTTCATGGAGGCGATGTCCGACGGCCTCGGCCTGGCCGAGCGCGATGTGGTGATGCCGGTGGTGCCGATGTTCCATGCCAACGCGTGGGGCCTGGCATACACGGCCACCATGGTCGGCGCGAAGCAGGTCTTCCCCGGCCCGCATCTGACCGGCCCCGACCTGCTCGGCCTGATCCAGAGCGAGAAAGTGACCGTGACGGCCGGCGTGCCAACGATCTGGCTCGGCATCCTGGCCGAACTGGATAAGAATCCCGGCAAGTACGACATCTCCAGCCTGCGCGCGATGCCGGTCGGCGGCGCCGCCGCGCCGCGCGCGATGATCGAGGCGTACGAGAAGAAGTACCATGTGCCGATCCTGCACGCCTGGGGCATGACGGAACTGACGCCGGTTGGCACCATCTCGCAGCTCAAGTCGTACATGCAGGACTTGCCGGAAGATAAGCGCTTCGAGTACCGATCGAAGCAGGGCACCGCAGTCACCGGTATTGAACTGCGCGGTGTGGATGAGGAAGGCAACGCGGTGCCGTGGGACGGCAAGACGATGGGCGAGCTCGAAGTGCGCGGCCCGTGGGTCGTCAAGGAATACTACAAGATGGAAGGCAGCTCGGATCGCTTCCACAACGGCTGGTTCCGCACCGGCGACGTGGTGACGATCGACGACGAGGGCTTCATCAGCATCACCGACCGCACGAAAGACCTGGTCAAGAGCGGCGGCGAGTGGATCAGCAGCATCGACCTCGAGAACGCGATCATGGGACACCCGAAGGTGCTGGAAGCCGCGGTCATCGCCCTGCCGCACGCCAAGTGGCAGGAGCGCCCACTGGCGCTGGTCGTCGCCAAGCCGGACTTCAAGGGACAGATCACCAAGCAGGAGATCTACGACCTGATCGGCACTAAGTTCAACAAGCTCTGGCTGCCGGACGACATCGTCTTCATCGACGCGGTGCCGAAGACGAGCGTCGGCAAGTTCGACAAGAAGGTGCTGCGCGACCAGTTCAAGGACTTCAAGCTGCCGGAGTAGCGACGAGAAACGTGTTCAGCCCCTTCGGCGGCACAAATGCCGAGGGGGCTGGCACGCAGCATTTGTGCTTTTCGCCACCGAAAATGGATAGAACACGACTGGTGCGTGTCGGGGACTATATCGCTGAAGTAAATGTTGAATTGATCGTAACCGACGACGAATGGTCGCCCTATTTGCGACTTGAGGACGCCTACAAGCTCGACGATGTTCGGGAAGCGTTGCAGCGCGGTGATGCGCAGGCCGCAGCGTCATACGGTCGCGTTTTTCGGCTCGTTCCGGTGGTGGAGGCATAGGCGAGGAGCTGTTGCGAAGGCAAGCACGGCAATTTCGACAAGAAGGTAATGGGCGACCAGTTCAAGGACTTCAAACTGCCGGAGTAGAGTTGAGAGGTGAGTTCGGCCCCCTCGGTTGCACAAATGCCGAGGGGGCTGGCGAAAACCATCTTTCACAGAACAGGCGAATCTAATAAGCCTTGGCTGAGTGCTAAATTCAAGCCACCATCTTCAATGTATCTTCTTGCACGGATAGGAGTAGCGATTGAGCCTACAGAATAGGGCCACGGAGGAAATTCTCTCGGCATCAAGCCAAGCGATCGAAGCTATAAATGGGTTTTCATTTGATGTTCTTCGCACACGCGGTGGAAGACTCGGAAGCGGCATGGGTACGCTTCTTGAAGCGCTGTGGGGATATAACGTTAATAGAGTACTAAGCTCCAATGGGTCAAGGTTTGAGCTTGCTTGGATAGTTGGAAATGACTACAACGATTTTGCATGTGTTGAGGAAGGAAAAGAGTGGACCTCCGAATCACGTACTGGTGAAGTGTTTCGCATCGAAGCAAAATCAATGAATCAAATGGCAGACGAATCCAAGGGCCACTTCGATGAGATAAAGGATAATATTGGGAACAGCGATTTGCTGCTAGTCCTGATTTGGTCTTGGGAAAAAGTTGACGATTACCGTGTATACCCGAAAATAGCGGATCATTTTATTGGTTCGGCGCTTTCGGTTGCAACTCTTCGTGACACTTTACACGTCGCACGGGGAGGCACTTTCGTTGATCGCCGAAATTGCCCCGACAGATGTCAGCCAAGAACCTGCAAGCATCACGGAGAGCCTCTTAATGCCAACGGTAAGCGAGAGCGGGTTAGCGGCCCTAAGGCGACTCGGCCATCCGAAAAAGTGTCGTATGCCTCAAACTTCGGTGGCCTCGTGAGAATGCTCAAGACTGAATCGGACGAGGCGCGTTCGGCCTTTCGTAAACTGAGGGCCTCAGACGGAGACGCACATGAGTATATAACGTTCATACATCGGAATTTCGCCCAAGAGGAACATAACCAGTATGTCTCTGCCGAGTGGAAGAAGCTCGCGATCATGCTCGGCATCGACACGGCCTTCCTGACCAAGCCCGAGATAATCGAAGCGATTCGCACCCAGTACCCCGAATATCGCGAAGCTCTCCGTAATATAGCCTAGTCAATCCAATTTCTCACATATGCCCGCTTTCAAGGGCCGAGGTCAGTTGATGAGCCATTTCCATTGGCAACTTTTCAAGCTCTGCTTGCAAAGTACGCCGCCTTTTGTCTTCGCCAACAATTAGATCATCGAGTTGTTGCTGAAACGAAAGTGGTGGTAGAGGTATTTCTATACCAAGCAGATCATCGAGTTGCAGACGTGGCAAGGCCGACCCCGTCTGCCATTTTCCAACATGGCTTTGAATGTAATTCGAAGCCAGAATCGCTCGCAAATAGTTCGGCATTACCTTTCCGTAATCGGGCTTCAGAACGTAAAATTCTCCAGAACAGATCCCTTCTGCTATTGGCTCTTGTGCCAAATAAACCTTGTTTAGATACGGCCGTAATCTTCCGTAAAGAATGTTGTTCGCTCTGAAAACCTTAGACCTTGAACGCACTTGCTTTCCTAACACTCGTGTCTCGCCAATAACATCACCTGTAAGTGTCTGAATGTTCTCCAAACCAATGTAGTGAAAGGCGTCGTTCGGGTGCGACTGGGGATTAATCGAATCGCGCCCTTCAACCACAATGTTGCCCAAGCGAATCGAGTCAAAAGTTGGCGTGATTGGCGACAATTCACTAACCCGAAAGAAATCCACCTTCCAGCGATCTTTGGATGCAAGCATGCTAAATTGGACCCTATCGCTCCACATATAATTACCAGCCTTCTTCATTGAGAAACCGACTCACTTCAATCGCCGTTGCTTCGAGCTCTGTGCCAGTTATTGGCCTACCAGAAGCGTCATAACCAACGTTATCAACATGCACCAAGTTGACTCCATAGTCGAATTCTCGTTGCTCACCATGCCTCCATTTGCGCGCAAACAAGATACTAGTCTTAACATTAGCGCCAAACGGCGCAAACGTCTCTATAGGAAGGCTGACGATCGACCGGATTCGTACTTTGGTTGCCAGCCACTCCCTAACGTATTTTGAACCCGGGTTTGCCAGTAAACCATCAGGCAAAACTATACCTATGCGCCCACCTGGCCTGAGGAATTCGACGCACCTCTCTAGGCCAAGTACTTCAAGGGGCAGTCTCTTTCGATCCATAGCTAGAGCAAAACTGCCAAGGCGCGCAACAGCTTCTGGACCAAGTACAGAGCCAAAGGGTGGGTTTGTCATAATTACATCAAACGATTCAGGTTGAAGATCGGAGTAGTTCGAAAAATCCAATAGGGAGTCGGCGCACCGAATACCTGTATGCCCATCGCCCTGGAGTTGCATGCCGGCCATTGCGATGCGTACCATACGGTCGCTCTTTTCAATACCGTGGAGTTTCTCATCGGAGAACTCGCGAACAATCTTTTTATTTGTCGATCCCACTCTTCGTTGCACATACTTGAGGCACGAAGACAAGAAACGCCCAGAGCCGCAAAATGGATCCAGAACGAGCTCGTTGCTACTGGGGCTCAGAATTCTGACGATGAATCTCACGACCTCATCGGGGGTAAAGTACTGCCCCATACCCGATCGGGTAGCAGCATTCAGGACTTTTTGGAATGCCCTTCCCTTAATATCCAAGTCGGATTTTGTAAGATTGTAGTCCTGTAATACTTCTGCAACCTTCGCTGTTGCCGGACTTGAGAGACGAATTGGCAAACTAAATACCCCATGAGTACGGCGAGGCTTCGGAACAATCGTTCCGTGTACTTCTGACTCATGGGCGTTTGCTTCATCGTAAATACCACGAATTGTCGCAGCAAATTCCTCTGTAGAACCATATAGCATCCTGTCAATTCGAAAGGGGCTTCGCTCGCCCCCTGGATTCTCATCATAGAGTTTTGCAATGAGTACTTTGCAGAGTTCATCGAGGCTTTCGTCAGGATGTAATCCATCGATGTCGCGAATGTGACTATGAGCCTCAAAAAGGATATTTTCGACTCGCTCTGAAAGGAGCCCAAGTCGACGGCCCCGCCTCGAGTTTACTGAAAGTTTGGAATATGATTCGAGTTGAGGAATGTAGTCACACTTATCGCTGTCAAACCGACGACGAAGAAAGCGTGTGCCATTTGCACTTCCATCTGTGGCAATACCGAGACCCGCGGTTCGGTTTTGCAGCATCATGTTGCGAAGCGCATGATCTGCAAGCTCAACTTCCCCTCTCTCGCCGACACTAACGTACATAAAAGGATTCGAGTCCAGGGTGAGGAGACAGAATCCAAAGAATGATGCCGCCTCACTTTCCTGATTCTGCGTTTTTTCGGAGAAGAAAATTCTCGCATCGAGCCAAGTTTTTGGATAGGCGTACCGCTCGAATATCTCATTAAGAATCCACATTCGGTTTACTTCCCGCGAATTACTATTGCGCCACACGCGAGTATCGAGATTTTCCGATGCGTATGGAGTTGGCTGATCGCCAAGTTTTCGGTATGTGCCGTTGTTCTTTTTTGGCATACGAGCTCCACATCAAACGAGGTAAAGTTATTATACAGAATATTGACACATTGTCAAATTTAATAAGACGATGCGTCTCACATTTCTCTTAGCCGCTCGTTATGGGCGCTTCTCCTCTCACCTCCCCACTACCGGCAAGTAAAGCCTTGGCGTTAGTCCGCGCGGCAAGCAGTTCCCGCGCAAACCCGCCACGTCCAGATCGCCGCCGCCGCTGAATAGCCAGTCGGCGCGGAAGACCTCGTAGAGATAGCAGAAGACCGGCGCGGACTGCACCTGCAGCGCCGTCTCCCGGTTCAGCTTCGACGCGCCCGCGCTGCCGTTGATTGAGCCGACGTGTGACCAGGCGGTGCCTCGCGCGGGCGCGTTCAGCAGCACGATCTTTGCGTGGATGCCGTCGCCGGCCGGCCCGCTGCCGCCGCTCACGTCCACCAGCCGCGCCGCGATGTTCAGTGCAGGGCTGAACGTGCCAATGTACGCGACCGTCGCCGAGTTGCTTGTGCTGCTCGACGGCGTGTCGTACAGCGCATCGAGCAGGATGCGCACCGTCGCGCCGCGCCGCGCCGCCTCGATATACGCCTCAAGACGCGGGTTCGGATCGCCGCTCAGGCTGCCCCAGTGCGTGCGCTCGTACGCCTGCTCGACCAGCAGCACGTCGCCCGTTCCCGCCCGCCGCACCATGCCGATCAACGAATCCTCGTAACGCAGGCAGTTGTCGGGGCATTGCACGACCTCGAACGGGAATATACCCGACAGCGATAGCGGCTGCGTGGTGATCGTCGTGTAGTCCGTGCCGTTGCCGCACGCGCCGGGCGCGGTCAGACCGTCCCAGACGTACGGCGGCGTGCCATACTGCGCCAGATCGGGCAGCGGCGGGTTGAGGTCGATGCGAAAGAGTCGCTCGAAATAGGCGACGACCGATGGCGCGTCGGTGCTGAAGTAGTAGCCACGGTTGCCCGCCGTGCCGTCGCCTTTCGGGTCGGGCGGCATCGACGAGCAGTTGAGGTTCTCGGTGCCGATCAGCACACGCCGCTCCGGGTAGCCGGGGTCGATCAGCGTGAACTTGGCGTGCTGGTTGGCGTAGCGGCCGTGCGCGCCGCCGATGAACCAGACGCGCACGCCGGCCGTCACGCTCAACTGCGCTGCCGCCCAAAGGTTCTTCTGTCGCTCGGTCGGATCGCAGCACGGATCGCTCTCCAGCACGATCGTCACTGAGACACCGGCCGACGCGCGCGCCGCCAGCGCCCCAACGAGCGATGGGCTTTGCAAGGTGTAACCTTCGATCAGGATCTCGTGCTGCGCGGCCGCCAGCGCGGCGGCGTACTGCTCGTACAGGTGGTCGGGGCCGACGAGCACCGACAACTGCGCGCTCTCGGTCAGCTTGAACGTCACCCAGTCGTCGAGCGGCGCATTGCCCGGCACGAGGATACCGGTGCGCCAGCCAGGCAGCACCGGCCGCTTGCCCGCCAGATCGCAGTCGCGCACTGGACCGTATAGCGTGACAGCGCAGGTTGCGCTGGCCGACCAGTCGCGCTCGCGGTGCGTGTCGCTCAGCGGGTGGCCGGTCAGTTCGTCGAGCTTTCGCGCCATGACCGGGTTCGGCACGCTCGCGCCCGCCACCGCATACGGCATGACCGCCGAACCGATCCAGCCGGTGATGACCGTCGGCCCCGCGCCGTACACCAGCGCATCACGTACGGCGCCATCGGCGTCGCGCAGCAGAACCGCATCACCCGCGTCGCCGAACGACAGCGGGCCGCCGAGCAGATCAGGTACCGCCGGGTCGCTGTCGAGCGTCTCGAACTGCGCCGCGAAGCCGAAGACGGCGCGGAAGTCGGCGGCACGCCGCGCCACCCAGGCGCGCTGACCGGCCGCCAGCGTTGCGCCCGGCGGGAAGCGCGCCATCGCAGTTGAATTGCCCAGCGACCAGCCGCCGATCTCCACCGTCAGCCCGCTCACGTTCATCAACTCGATCGCCTCGTCGCCCTGCGTGGCGGCGTCCGGCATATACCCGCCCGGATACGCGGCGACGATTAGCACCGGACTCGTCAGCGGGGCCGGCGGTACGGCGCCGCAATCGACCCACGCCGACGCGCTATTGCGCGGCACGGGCGGCGACGTGACGAAGAAGTCGCTCGCATTGTCGCCGCTGTTAGTACAGCCGGCCGCCAGCCGCACCAGCGACCCCGCCGCCGATGGCGCGGGCGCGGGGCCGCTCCCCGACCAGGCCGTTGCGGACCCGTAGCCCACGAAGTCAACGACGCCCGGCACACCGAGCGGATCGCTCACCGCGAGCGTCGCCGTTATGCTGGCGAGCACGACCTTCCCAGACGTCGCGCCGAGGTTGATCGTGCCGGTCACGTCGGGCGCAGGCAGCGCAACGCCGGTTGCGCCGCCCGACGCCTCGCGCACAAGCAGATAGCCACCCGGCGGGATGGCGAACGCCGGCAGCGCCGTTGCCTGCCAGCTTGAGCCGGACGGCGAGGCGTACTGCACCGACCAGCCGCCGACGCTGACCGTCGTCGCGCCACGATTGAACAGCTCGATGAAGTCGTTCAGATACGCCGCGCCGGAGTTGCCGCCCCCGCCGTAGAGTTGGCTGATGACCAGCGTTGCGCTTGCAGATGCGCGCGGCGGCGACGCCAGCGCCAGAACCTGCGCCAGCCAGGCGGCCAGCACCAGCGCGGTCACACAGACGAGGGTCGTTCGGGCGAAGCGGAGCATTGTGCAGTAGCCAGTAGCCAGATGTCAGTCGTCAGAGCTCAGTCAACAGTGAACGGTAGACAGTGGATGTACCGTCTGATTTTCGCAGCGCCGATCTGCGCGTCAAGACCCGAAGGGTTTCGGGCAAGTCACCCGTCATGGGAGGCGGGGTGGCGAAACCCTTCGGGTCTCCCCATCGCACGACAAAAAAGGGCGGCACACAGGCCGCCCCACATTCACGTCATCCTATGCGCGAGCCTACTTTGGCGTCGCACTCTGAACATTCGCGTCGGACTCGGCCTTGGCGCTGGCGGTGCGGAGCGCCGCCTTCAATACGGCGTCGAACCAGTCGAAGATCACTTCCTGCTTGAAGCCGCCCAAGGCCGAAATCAAATAGACGGCGCCGAAAGACAGCGGATTGCTTTGCCCACTGCTCAGGCTGGCCAGGCCAAGATTGCCGCCCACGAACGCGAATGCCAGCATCAGGATGCCGCCGACGATGAAGCCCTTGATCGGCCGCACGATGTAGTCCAGGTTGTATGCCGGGTCGTAGTCGCGCTGCTGCACAAACCACGTCATGTTATAGAGAACGCCGATCACGCCGCCGATGGCGCCCCACCCAAATGAGGCGAGGAACGGAATCGACTCGCGCCCGAACGTCAGGTTGACGATCTGCAGCTTGTCGCCCGTGTACAGGAACGTAACGGCCAATGGAAGGCTGCACAGAAAAACGATGAGGTTCCATGCGAGGATGCCGACGATGTGCCACAGCTCGCCGGGCGGCAGCAACGTGTCGCTGCGGTTCAGCTTCGTGCGCACGCGCTCGATCAGCAGTTCGGCTTGCGCCAGGTCGTCGGGCGACGCGCCGGCGACGATCAGCATGCGCGCCTTTTTGAGCGTGTCGAGCGCGTACGCCGAAATTGCCGGACTGCTGACCTGCGTCGCCGCTTTGAACAGGCCCTCCATGTCGTCATACAACTGGTCGCGCAGCGCCTTGATCTTCGACTCGTCGATGACGAACTTGTCGCGTGCTTTCTCGGCCGCCGCATCGGCGGCATCACGGTCGGCGACGATCTGCGCCGCCGCGCGCAGGACATCCGCCAGCAGGGTTGCTTGCGGCGACATCGAATTGCCAACCGCCGTGGTTGGCGTCGTTGCCGGCAGGTTCGACGCCGGGCGCGCGGGCGGTGTCGGAACCGGCTGCGCCGCCGATCCCGATCCGGCCGACGGCGCCGAGGCGGGACTGGACGAGGCAGGCGAGGCGGTCGGCATGGCCACCGGGCCGGGTGTGGTTGGCTGCACGATCAGCGTGCCGCGGGTGGGCGGTGTTCCGGATGCGGTAGTCACATTTCCTCCTTGAAATGGCGCGGGCTGGCTGGACGAAAGCGGCGTGACCGGGGTACCGGCGCGCGGCGTGCTCGCAGGCGGAATGATCAGCGTGCCCTGCGGCACGATCGGCGCGGGCGGCGCGGGATGGCCGGCATCAACGACGATGGCCGACGGCGCACCGGCAGGCGGCTGCGGCGGCACAATCACGGGCGGCGTTTTCGCGGCATTGCGATAATCGCCCTGCTGGTTGTCCTCGAAAGGTGCCGGGCTTTGACTGGCGAATGGATCAACAGGCGCGGAATCAGACATCGGGTGCGACTCTGTGATATCGGGCGGGCGTGCGGGCGAGGGCATGTCGGCAGGAACACCGGCCACGCCCGGAGTGACCGGTGCGACCGTGACCGTTGGAGGCGCAACCGCTGGCGGCGGGCGTGGATCGCTGCCCGCGCGAGTGGAACGAACCGTGCTGGTTTTTCGTTTAGCCATACATCACCGGCTCTTTCGCGCCTGCTGACATGCCTCGACGTTGAGGATCTACAGGTGGCCATATTATAGCACAAACACGGAGACGATATGCCTCGCGCGGTATACGGCCAGGGCTTCTCCAAAGTCCAAGCGTGCGCCGCCCCCATCCCTACCTTCCCCCGTTCGCAACTGCGGCGAACAGGGGAAGGAGTCAATCCCCTCACCTGCGACGCCCGGTGGGTGAGCCTGTTGTAATGCGCCCCTGAAGTTGGACACCGCGCTGAGGGTAAAATACCTATCAACGAGGTGCTCACATGCAAGGACAACCGAAACGCAAGTTTGCCGCAGAGTTCAAGAGCCGTGTCGTGCTTGAAGTGCTCAGCGGGCGCAG
>JACRMK010000045.1 GCA_016235055.1 Chloroflexota bacterium
GCGTTGGCTCGATACCAAGCGCTTCCAACTGACACGCTTTCTCCGGTTCATCCGGCGCGAACTGGAAGCGATCTATGGCGTCGTCAACGTCATTCACGCTACCGTCGCCCCGCGCTTATGAATTTTGGATCTACTGAGTCTTGGGGTTGACGGAATGCGTCGCGCCGAACTGGTGCGCCGTTTCCAGTTTGTTTTCGAGCAGGTCCACGGCGATGATCGGGTACGCGCCGGCGATGCGCGCGGCCTGCACCGAGTTCAGCCCGACGCCGCCGGTGCCGATCACCACGACACTACTGCCCGCCTTGATCTGCGCCGTGTTCAACACAGCGCCCGCGCCCGTGATCACGCCGCAGGCCAGCAGTGCCGCAACTTCGAAGTGCAAGTCGTCGGGCATATGCACGATCTGCGATTCGTGCACAACGACTTCCTCCGCAAACGATGCCGTGCGCAGGCCCTGCCGCAGCGACTGGCCGCGCGCATTGCGCAGCGGGCTCTGCTTGTCAAGCGCGAAAACCGTCTCGCAGCGTTGCGGAAATCCCTGCAGGCAGTAGAAACAGTGTCCGCACGAGCGGATGAGCGTCACGATCACGCGGTCGCCCGGCTTGTACGCCGTCACGCCCGCGCCGACCTCCAACACCGTGCCGGACGACTCGTGCCCGGCGACGACCGGCACGGTGCCTGCCCACTCGCCATTGACGGCGTGTACATCACTATGACACATGCCGGTGACGGCGATCTTGACGCGCACTTCGCCTGCGTGTGGCGGGTCAAGCGTGATGTCTTCGACAACCAACGGTTTGCCCAATTCGTAGCAGATTGCGGCTTTCATGAGCGCCTCCTTGTGTCAGACCTCGCGGGCTATGCGGCAGCGCCGCTACGTCGCTACATTGTAGAACTCGCGGCGCCCGCCCTCCACCAGCGCCGTCATGCGCTCGAACCAGGCCGCGAAGTGGGCATCGCCATAAATTTGCGGCCCGCGGGATTCCCAGGCACTGAAGCTATCGAACTCGGCCTCGCTGACTACGGTGAAGAACGGGCCGCTCAGGTCGGTGAGGATGCGCGCATTGCGGCCAGCGCCAGCGGGCCACAAAACGTTGCCCTCCTTCAGCAACTCGACCAGTTCATTGCCTTTGCCATATTTCGCCTGAAAGACGCCACGGACTACGATCATGGGAGCCTCCTTGGGCTGAATGTAGTTTGCCAGACCTCGCGGGTCTTCGAGACCCGCGAGGTCTACGTGCCTACGGCGTGATCTCGTATACGATCCAACCTGGATGTTCGACCGGCAAGCGGCGGACGCCGGCGAAGCCCGCCTCCGCGCAGAACTGGCGCACCTTCGGTTCGGGCAAGCCGAAGGTGCCCAGCCCAGCGCCGCCTTGCGAAAGCGAGGTCGTCATGCAGTACATCAGGCTGAAGCCATACACAAATGTAGCGCGCGGCCCGATATTTTCGGTGAAATTATCGGCGCAGTTCCATTCCTGCATGATGTACGCGCCGCCCGCAGAAAGCGCCCCGTGAATCGAGCGCAGCAACCCCAGCGGATCGGGCGAATCGTGCACGACGTCGAAGGTCGTGATAATGTCATACTGCTCCGGCAGCCCCTGCGCGCCGTCGAGCACTTCGAAGCGCACACGCTCGGCCAATCCGGCCGCCTGCGCGTTCTGCCGGGCGCGCTCCACGGCGGGTGCGAAGATATCGTAGCCCGTGAATTGCGAGCGTGGGAATGCCGCAGCGAGCTTCAGAACGGCGCGCCCGGCGCCGCAGCCGATATCGGCAACGTGCGCGCCCTGTTCCAGCCGCGTCCGCACCGCCGGCATGGCGGGCAGGATGCTGCTCAGTAGGTGGACTTCGGCGAAAGCGGCCATCGCGCGCTCAAGCCCCACCCACGTGTCGGCATCGTACTCCTGCGGGTGGATGCCGCCGCCGTTGCGAAATGCATCCGGCAAGCGGTGCGCCATCGCCGCCAGGTTCAGCATGAACTGGTGCGTGCCGCCGAAGAACACGCTGTGATCATCGGTCGCCAGCACGTCGACGTGCTCGGGCGGCAGGCTGAAGCGCCCGGAGTCGGCACTATATGTGAGATAGCCCGCCGCGTGCATACCGTACAGCCACTCGCGCACGTAGCGCTCGTGCAGTGCGAGCCTGGCCGCCAATTCTGCACTGGCCGCCGGGCCGTTGGCTGCGAGGTCTTTGAACAGGCCGAGCCGGTCGCCGAGGTTGGCCATGACCAGCGCCGAAAATCCGGCCGTGTCGCCCACCACTTGCTTGATGAACGCTTTTTGCTTCTCGGCATCGAGCGCGACGGGTTCGCTCATCGTCGTTCCTCCTGTGGGCGAACTGAGAAGGTTCCTCCGTGTTGTATGCGGCGACGCTCGGAATACCAGGCGACGGCATGCGGTTGGCGCCGAATATGCGGCTGCCCTTCCGCGCTCGCAGCGCGCCGGCCACCAAACACAAAACGCCAGCGTCGCGCGACCGTCGCCGGTCGCGTTGCTGGCGTTATGTTGAGCAGAACTCTCGTTTGTCGTGCGCGTCGTCTGGCCATCGGCTTCCCTCGGAGTGAGCGCGAAACACCGAACGGCGACTCTGCTATTGCGGGCATTCTACATCATATGGAGGCGCCAATGCAAGATTTTCGACGAGGGCGCGACCCAGGGCTTGTGAAATCCTGCGCGAGTTTCCCGCCACTCCTCCATCATATCTTTGCAGTCGACCGCCGCGCTGATAATTGAAGGAGGGGACGTGGCCGTGAAATAATCAACTTCAGGGGACTCTCAATGAAGGGCAGGCGGCGTGTACTCAGTGGCATGGCGCTCGATCTGGAGAAAATTCCGATTCGGCGTGCGCCCCTTCTCTCCTGTGTATGGACTGGCACCATGCCGTTTTAGAGCAATTTCACTAATGACCCGCTACGGCCAGTGGGCGGCGAGACGAGGTCAAGGTTTCTCAGCCGCTGCGCGGCTTCGAAATGACGGCACCGGCGCACAGTCATTTCGAAGGCACGCAGTGCCTGAGAAATCTTGGCGGCCCAGCATGCTGCGCCCCGGCATGGATTACACGCAGTGACAGATCGCGTATCAGTTGTTTCTTGAAAATGCTCTAATGCCGGACGATTGGCAAAAGCGGGGATCGACGCCCGGAAAAATGTCGCCGCGTGGAAGCCGGCGCCTTGTCGCGGCCGGAAGAACTGTGTTCGAGCGAGGGAAACAAAACAGCGGGCTGAATGATGCTGTTCAGCCCGCTGTCGGTGTTGGCACAGCCTGCGGATCGCGCACTTACCGGCCCCGCAGTGCCCTGCGATCGGCTTCCTCTTCCTTCCTGACCTGCTCCAGCAGCCCTTCCTCGCGCAGGAATTCGTAGACGCTCAGGCAACCGTTACAGCAGAAGTTCAGCGCCTGTCCATTGAATCTCTTGGTGACGGGGTGTTTGGCTTCCGCGTGGCAGTGCGCGCACAGTACAGGCGCTACCATAGCATCACCGGACCGATGATCAGTGGGGGAATGATATTGGCCGCCGACAGCCCGCGCAGGATCGTCTGCACCGCGAAGAGCAGAATCAGCACGCCGGCGAAGACCTGCAAGCGGCCGCGCAGTTGAGGGCTCAGCATGTTCGCCGCCAGGCCAAAGCCCAGCAACGTCGGCACCGTGCCGAGACCGAACGCGAGCATTGTCAGCGCGCCGCCCCACGGCGTCTGCGTGCTGGCGGCGACCACGAGCATCGCAAAGACGAGACCGCACGGCAGCAACCCCCAGAGCATCCCCAGCCCCACGCTCGCCGCTAGCGTGCGCCGGCCGAACAGCCCGCGCATCGTCTTCAGCGGTGACGCGCCGCCCGTGAGCGATGCGAGGGCGACTTCGATCGGCGGCAGCACCCGCATCAGGCTGAGCGCAACCAGAATCATCGCGACGCCGACAACCACAGAGAACGCGCCTTGCCAGCCCACCAGCCCGCCGAACTGCTCGAGCAACGAGCCGGCCAGCCCGATCAGCGTGCCGAGCAGCGCATAGGTCGTGATGCGCCCCACATGCACCGGCGCCAGCACGCCGATGCGCGCCAGCATGCCGGGACGCGCGCCGCCGGTCGCGGCCAGCGCCGGCTGGCGCGCCGAATAGATCGCCACAATACCCCCGCACATGCCGAGGCAGTGCCCAAAACTGCTGATCACGCCGGTGATGAACGCCAGGATCAGATTGTTGATGAGCATGGCGCTACAGCCAGACCGTGAAGAAAGCGGATTGCGTCGCGCCCGCGCGCAGGATCTTGACCTCGATCAGCCACAGACCGCGCATCGTCCAGAACGCCTGGGCGCGATACGTGCCGCTGCCGGCCACCGGCGCGCTCGGGGCGCTCGGCGGCATCCACATGCCCGGCATCGTCAGGTTGAGGCTGACCTGGGCATCGTTGACCGGCTGGCCCTTATCGTCGACCAGCTTCACATCGAATGTGCCCATCTGGAAGCTGGCTGGCGGATATGGCGCGATCGCCAGCGTGACCGTCTGGCTGCCGATTTTTTGCACGGCCATGTTATCCGCCAGCTTCGGCGCATCGGCGGGCCGGACTAACGGCTTGCCATCGGCGGTCGTCGCCGCCAGGCCGCCGGTGCCGCCGCTCGGCGGCGTAACGCCTTCCGGCAGGCTGGCCTGCCCGCCCATCATACCGCCAGGACCACGGCCGCCCATCATGCCCGGCCCCCGGCCCTGGCCGTACCCCGGCGCGGTCTGTCCGGCCGCCGCCGGCACACTCGCAGCAGCCGCATAGCGTTGCTGCATTATAAAGAACATCGCGCCGAACAGGCCGAGCGCCACCACAAACGTGACGGCGGCCGTAATGACGATCACTTTGATTTTCATGGTCCAAACCTTTCCTGATAGGGGATTATACGCTCCTGCTTGAGCGTCGCGCAAGCCGCTTTGACTGCTGGGTATAACGCCAAACTGTCGGGGTTGAGAGTGATTGTCATGCCGGCATGGTGTTAGCCGGCATCCACTCTAACCAGAATCTGGGATTTCCGTTACGAACCCCTTAAGTGGATTCCGGCCAGAAACATGCCGGAATGACGGGTTGACCTACCGCGCGGCCCGACACTTTTGCGGTATACCCTGACTGCTTTGACGCCAGCGTTTGAAGGTTTTAAGCGCACAGCGCAGATCGTCACCACTCTAGCACAACGATGTGGAGAAGTTATGGAGGCACGGCCATAATGCGCATAGCGCACGTCGCAGCCATCTCCACAACTACCCCATTCACCCTCCATCAGATCTCCACAGCCATCCGGTAGAGTAGTAATTGAGAACGGGACGCAATCCCGATAACAACTACCACATAGGAGACAGTCAAGATGAAAAGCAAGATTCTGGTTCTCAGCGGTATGGTGTCAGGTCTGGTCCTCGCCGCAGTCGTCGCATTCGCCGCGCTCTCGGCTCCGGCCGCCTACGCGCAAGGCCCGGTCGGCACCCCGGCCCCGCGCGGCCCCGGCTACGGTGGCATGATGGGTGGCGGCGGCTATGGCGGCATGATGGGCGGCCCGGCCAACTTGCTGGTCGCCGTCGCGGCCAAGGTGCTCGGCATCGAGCAGGCCGACCTGGTGAAGGCGCTCAGCGGCGGCCAGACGATCGCCGATGTGGCGAAGTCGAAGGGCGTCGCGACCGACAAGATCGTCGATGCGTTCGTCGCCCAGCGCGCCGAGTTCCTGCAGAGCGCCGTGGCGAGCGGCCGCCTGACCCAGGCGCAGGCCGACGCGAACCTCGCGGCCATGAAGGCGCACATCGCGACCCAGTTGACGGCCAAGTTCACGCCCGGCAACGGCCCGGCCTTCGCTGACAGCGATAACGACGGCATCTGCGACAACCTGGAAAACGGCACGCAGCCCGGCACGCACATGCAGAATGGCGGCATGCGCGGACGCTGGAACCGGTAAGCCACCTACATACGTCCCAACTTCCCCTGCGAAGGCCACAAGCCTTCGCAGGGGTCTTTCAGGACACGAACTCTCCCCGATCGGCCAGGCAACCATGAACACACCGCTCTCCCGCAAGTATATCGGCACCCCATCCATCTCGCCCGCCATTGCGCGCCGCAAGCGCATGGCTTGGACCCAGCGCATTCGCCACCTGACGCAGGCCGCTTTCGCCGCCATCATCCTCTACTTCAGCGTTGTGCACGGTCTCGCGAACATCGACGGCGTCGTGCCGTCCATCGATGCGCTCTGTCCCTTCGGCGGCCTCGAAACCGCCTGGCAGTTCATCTCCACCGGCGGCCAGTACGTGTCAAAGACGCACCTCTCCAACATCGTCCTGCTCGGCGGCCTGGCGCTCGGCGTCCTGCTGGCCGGCGGCGCATTCTGTGGCTGGGTCTGCCCCTTCGGCGCGGTGCAGGACCTGCTGACCTGGGTGCGTGGCAAGCTGCACATCCGGCCGATCGAAGTCTCGCCGCGCGTCGACCGCATCCTGCGCTTCGGCCGCTATCTGATGCTGGGCCTGCTCATCTACCAGACGATTGCGAGCGTGAAGCTCTGGTTCGCCGACTGGGATCCATACCGCACACTCTTCGGGCTCGGCTGGCTGTTCGAGTTCAATCCGGTTGAATCGTGGTTCGCCTACAGTGTCGTGATCGTCGTGCTCGGCGCGTCGCTCTTCGTCGAGCGCGCCTGGTGCCGCTACGCCTGCCCGCTTGGCGGCGCCATCAGCCTGGCCGGCAACCTGAGCCTGACGCGCATCCGCCGCGAGACGGACGCCTGCAAGGTCTGCAACCTGTGCGAGCGCCCGTGCCCGGTCAAGCTGCCCGTGGCCACCGCCACACAGATCAGCAGCGACTGCATCGGCTGCTTGGCCTGCGTGGATGCCTGCCCTCGGCACGGCGCGCTGGAAGTGCGCTTGCGCCCCGCGTGGATCGACTGGGCCAGGAACCTTGCGCGGCGCGTGAAGCCGGCCTGAGCCACAAAACGCTGACGAACGGAGAACGACCATGCGTATCCATCCTTTCTTCCTGCCAATCCTGATGATTGTGTCCGTGCTCGGATCGATTGTGCTGGCGCAGGCGAGCGGCAACTGGACGACGAGCGGCCGCACGGCGATCGACCCGAATACGATGACGACCGCGGATATCAAAGGCTGGATGACGTTACAGCAGGTGATGGACGGCCTGCGCCTCAGTCCGCCGGATCTCTACGCGGCCGCCGGCGTGCCGGCCGATGTGGCGCCATCCACTGCGCTGAAAGACCTGGAATCGTTGGCGCCGGGCTTCTCGATCACGACGCTGCGCGAGAAGCTCACCGCCGCCGGGTCGGCAGCGACGATCCCGGCCGCCCCGGTTGCGGCGACAGCGGCGGCCAGCACCGCCGCGCCAACGGCCATTCCGGTCGCGACCGCGATACCCGCTGCGACTCCCGCCGCCGATCACGCCGCAACCGGCACGGGCGCCGGCCCGACGCCGCTGCCGCCCGGCCAGGTGCTGGCCGCGAAGGACATCAAGGGTCGCATGACGCTCAACGAGGTCGCCCAGCAGTGCGCGGTGCCGCTCGATGCGCTGGTCAAGGGGCTGAAGCTCCCGGCCGGCACGAGCCCGGCCACGGCGATCAAAGACCCGATCACGCAGGGCGCCCTCACCGATGTCACCGACGTGCAGAAAGTGGTCGAAGCGCTGCAAGCGAAGTAGAATAAGACGAAGCACACGCTCTCACTCTCTCCTTTCGGCGGGCATCTCCCATCAGTGAGTGGAGATGCTCGCCGGTATGCACCCGGCAAACCTATGGCGCAACGCATCCTGGTCGTGGACGACGACAAGCAGATCGTCCGGCTCCTGCACTCCTATCTCACGCAAGACGGCTTTAGCGTGCTGACCGCCGCCGACGGCGACGAGGCGCTGCACGCCATCCGGCGCGAGCGGCCCGATGCGGTTGTGCTCGACCTGATGCTGCCGAAGCGCGACGGCTGGGAGGTCACGCGCACCGTGCGCGCCGACGAGCACCTGCGCGGCACACCGATCCTGATGCTGACCGCGCGCGTGGAAGACGCCGACAAGATCCTCGGACTGGAGCTCGGCGCCGACGACTACGTGACCAAGCCGTTCAACCCGCGCGAGATCGTGGCGCGCGTGCGCGCGCTGCTGCGGCGGGCCGGGGGCGCGCCGGCGCCGGCGCGCATCGTGCAGGTGCGCGGCCTGCGGCTCGACCTCGACCAGCACGCCGCCAGCATCGACGGTCGCGCGCTGGACCTGACGCCGTCGGAGTTTGCGATCCTACAGGCGCTACTCGAAAACGCCAACCACGCGTTCACGCGCGGCGAACTGATCGAGAAGGCGCTCGGCTATGCCTACGAAGGTCTGGAGCGCACGGTGGACAGCCATATCAAAAACCTGCGCCGCAAGATCGAGGCGGACCCGGCGCACCCGGCATACATCGAGACGGTCTTCGGCGTCGGCTATCGCGTGAGCGACGCGCACCCGTAGGAGACGACTATTATGAATCGCTTATGGGTGCGCCTGAGCCTGGCGTTTCTGCTCGTCACGCTGATCGGCGTCGGCGTGGTGGCCGCCGCGGCCAACTGGTCCGCCGGCAACCAGTTCCGGCAGTACCTGGCGCGGCAGGACTCGCTGGCGGAGAGCGGTCTGCGCGACGCACTGGCCGGGTACTTCGACCAGACCGGCAACTGGAACGGCGTGGATGCCGTGTTCACAGCCTTTGGCGGGCCGGGCAGCGGCCGGGGCATGGGCGCCATGATGGGGCGCGGGCCGGTGATGGTGCTGGCCGATGCCAGCGGCCGGGTGGTGTACGACCCGCGCGGCATGCACACCGCGAGCGCCCTGACCGATGCCGAGCGGCGCGACGCGCTGCCGATTGTCGCACGGGGTGGCACAACCGGGTATCTGCTGGTCACCGGCGCGGGTATGGGCATGATGACACCGCTCGACCAGTCATACCTCGATCAGGTGCGCAATTCGCTGGGGATCGCCGCCGTGCTGGCCGGGTTGGCCGGCGTCGGGTTGGGGTTGGTCATCAGCCGCACCATCGCCGCGCCGCTGACCCGGCTGGCCGCCGCCGCGCGCGCCTTTGCCGCGCACGACTGGAACACGCGCGTCGCCATCGCCGGCACGTCGGAGGTCGCCGACGTCTCGCGCGCGTTCAACGAGATGGCCGACGCGGTGCAGCAATCGGAAGCGCAGCGCCGCAACATGGTGGCCGACGTGGCGCACGAGCTGCGCACGCCGTTGACGGTCCTGCAGGGCAACCTGCGCGCGATGCTGGACGGCGTCTACCCGCTGGAGCGCGGCGAGATCGCGACGCTGTACGACGAAACGCGCCTGCTGTCGCGGCTGGTGGACGACTTGCGCGAGATCGCGCTGGCCGAGGCCGGACAACTGCCGCTCAACCTGCAATCGCTGGATCCGCGCGCCGCCGTGCAGGCGGCTGTCGCCCGGTTCGCGGCCGTCGCGGACATGCAGGGCATCACGCTGGCCGACGAATCCGCCGGCGCGCTGCCCGCCGTGCGCGCCGATGCCGACCGGCTGGCGCAGGTGCTGCAGAACCTGCTCAGCAACGCGTTGCGCTACACGCCGGAAGGCGGGCGCATCACGCTGGCCGCCGAGCCGCACGGCGCGGGCGTGCGCATCTGCGTGCAGGACTCCGGCGAGGGCATCCCGCCCGACGACCTGCCGCGCATCTTCGACCGCTTCTATCGCAGCGACCGCGCGCGCGCGCGGCACAGCGGCGGCAGCGGGCTGGGGCTGACGATCGCCCGCACGCTCGTCGAGGCGATGGGCGGGACGATCGGCGCGGAGAGCGCGCCGGGGCAGGGCGCGCGCTTCTGGTTCACGCTGGCGGCGGACAACACAACGCTCCAGTGATCTGAAGGTGAAGCCCTGCAACGAATTCCCTGTCAGTCTGAGTGGCCGGTACTATGCCTTACCCATCGCACGGGTTAACGGGAAGGTGAGCTATGCGCGGTTCGTAAGCCAGATCGCTTTGTATGGAACCCACTGGTCAAGTTATTGATTTCTCGCACTGCGTTATTTTAAGATTGTATGGTTTGGTATAATAATGGTGTCGGTATTTTGAGATAGTGAAACATAGCGAGGTGCAATGGATCGCGGAGTAACTGGCCGGTACGAAAGCACCGTTATCGGCGGCGAAGCGGTACGAGCGTTTGTCCCCAACCCGCTTCCCCCCAACCCGCCGCTCGACCTTGCAAACGGACGGCAGCGCTTGCTGGAACGCGCCACGCTGGCGCTGGGTCGCCTTGACAGCATCACGCTGCTTTTGCCCGATCCCAACATCTTTCTCTATGCCTATGTGCGGCGCGAGGCGGTGCTTTCGTCGCAAATAGAAGGAACACAATCCTCACTCGCCGATCTGTTGTTGTTCGAACTGGAAGAAGCGCCGGGCGTGCCATTCGATGACGTGGTCGAGGTCTCTAACTATGTCGCCGCTCAGGAACACGGCATGCAACGTTTGCGCGAGGGCTTTCCGCTATCGAATCGGCTGTTTCGCGAAATGCACGCGATTATGCTCTCACGCGGCCGAGGGAGCGAAAGAACGCCGGGCGAGTTTCGGCGCACACAAAACTGGATCGGCGGCACACGCCCGGGCAATGCGCACTTCGTTCCTCCACCGCCTGCCCATGTCGAGGAGTGCATGGCGGCGCTGGAGGGTTTCATCCACGACGAGCGCGCGCCCTATCCGTCGCTCATAAAAGCCGGGCTGGCGCATGTACAATTCGAGACGATACACCCGTTCCTGGACGGCAACGGGCGCGTCGGGCGCATGCTGATCGCGTTTCTGCTGCATCATAGCGGCGCCCTCTCCAGGCCGATGCTCTACCTAAGCCTCTATTTCAAGCAGCACCGGGCAGAGTATTATCGCTTGCTGGATCAGGTCCGCACCACTGGCGATTGGGAAGCGTGGCTGGACTTTTTCCTGGAAGGCGTCGAGAGCACGGCGACGAACGCCGTACAGACCGCCCAACGCCTGCTGACGCTGTTCGGTGAGGATACGAACCGGGTGCAGGCCGGCGGGCGATCCGCAGCCAGCACCTTGCGCGTCTTCAATGCACTGCGCGAGCGCCCGCTCCTGACGTTAAATGAGGCACAACATCGCACAAGGCTTTCATTCGCCACTACGGCGAAGGGCATGAACAGCCTGGCTGCGCTGGGCGTTGTCCGGGAACTGACCGGGCAACGGCGAAACCGCGTATTCGCATACGACCGCTATCTTGCCATTCTCAACGAAGGCATCGAACCAACGCAAACGTGAGGATCATTGAATGACCATCACCGTCAAGTTCCCGTTCACCCGCTGCTGCTTCGGCGTCACCGTGCGCGATGTGACGCCGCCGGTCGGCATCTACGCGCGCTCGTGGGGCGCGGCGACGCACGACGCCGCCGACGGTATCCACCGCCCATTCACGGCGACCGCGGCGATCATGGCGCCGTTCGTGGGCGACGCGCCGGTGCTGGCGCTTGTCGCGCTTGATGTCGGCTGGTTCCAGAACCTCGCCGACGAGCGCGCACTGCGCGGCGAAGTCATGCGCGCGACTGGCCTGCCCGAAGACGCGCTGTTGATCAACTTTTCGCACACGCACGCGGGCGCGAACGTCAACTCGCAGTTGAGCGGCGTGGACGGCGCGGAACTGATCGCGCCGTATCTGGCGCGATTGGCGGGCGAGGTCGCGGCGGCCGTCAACGCCGCGAAGCAAGCGCTCGTCCCGGCGTGGATCGCTTATGGCACCGGGCGCTGCGCGCTGGCCAAGAACCGCGACTACTGGGACGCCGAGAAGGGCGCGTACGCCTGCGGCTTCAACCCCGACGCGGAGGCCGACGACACGCTGATCGTCGCGCGCGTGACGGACGAAGGCGGCCACGTGCTGGCCACGCTGTTCAACTACGCCTGCCACCCGACGACGCTCGCCTGGCAGAACCGCCTGCTCTCGCCGGACTTCATCGGCGCGGCGCGCGAAGTCCTTGAAAATGCGTTCGGCGCGCCCGCGCTATTCCTGCAGGGCGCGTCGGGCGAACTCGCTCCGCGCGACAACTACGTCGGCGCGGCGCAGACTGCCGACCGCAACGGGCGCCAATTGGGCTACGCGGCCGCGGCGGCGATCGAGGGACTGCCGCCCGCCGGCACGCGCTTCGTCTACACCGGCATGGTATCGTCCGGCGCCAACCTCGGCACATGGTCGTATGCGGCGCGCACGGCGGAGGAGAACGCGGGGGCGAGCGTGCTGTCGGCGCACATGCGGGCGGTCGAACTGGAGCGCAAGCCGCTGCCGACCATCGCCGAACTCGAAGCGCGGCTGGCGCAGTCGAGCGACCGGCCGGAGCAGGAGCGCATCCGCCGGCGCATCTTCATCCAGCGCACGCTCGGCGAACATGGCAAAACACACGCGATGCCGTTCTGGGTCTGGCGGCTCGGCGAGGCCGTGCTGGTCGCTGTCGCGAACGAACTGTACTCGACGTTCCAGATCGAACTGCGCCGACGTTTTCCGGGCGTGCCAGTGATCGTCGCATGCATCACCAACGGCACGCTCGGCTACCTGGCGCCTGCGGCGATGTACGGCACGGGCGTCTATCAGGAACAGCAGTCGCCGTACAATCCGGGCTGTCTGGAGCAGGCGATCAAGGCAGTGGGGGACGTAGTGGAGGAACTGGCCGTCTAGCAGTCATTCCGGCGGAGGCCGGAATCCAGGCAACGCGCCCACGGCCTGCATGCTTGCCACACGCGGATATGGATGCCGGCTAACTACATGCCGGCATGACGGACTTGAACGCTCCGACAGTTCGTGGGTATACTCATCCGCCAATTTTCATTTGACTTGTCGCTACGAGTAGGCGTATACTCGCGACAATAGTCGAGAACACCAGTCGGTCAATGCGAAATTGACCGACACTACCATCAGTGCGCCTTCGCGCTCCATCGGGTGCGAGGGTCGAAAGTAGCAAGGCGTACATGCCGCCGATAGCGCGCAAAAGAGAACCGAACGCCAGCGATGCGACCCCAGTCGCCTCTCGCTGGCGTTATTGTTTGTGCCAATTAACCTAGCGTTAACCTTGTGTGTCATAAAAGACGCGGACTCTGAAAAACATAAACCGTCGTATAGGGCACCGCCTTTCGTGAAGGGAGTACGTTATGTCCCGCCGCTTTATATTCGTGATCAGCCTGCTCGTTATGCTCGTATTCGTTTTGACATGGGCCGCGTCGGCGCAGGTTGCTTTGCCGATCATGCGTGCATCAACGGTATCGTCGCCGGCAGTTGGAGGCGTGTTTGCCAGCATTACGCATACTACACAAGCCGATTTCCGGCGTGGCACCGTCATGGATGGGGTTCAGGTGTCAAACGACAATGGCGGAGAGATTCGGCTCTCGAATCTGGCGGGAGCGTCTGGCAACTGGACAACCCAGATCAGTATACCCGTCGCGGCTGGCGCTTTTGATGCGGTGGCATACGATGGCTATGTATTCGCCGTTGCGGCTGGGGATCAAACATACTCTGCCCCCATCGTATCGCCCGGCACGCTGGGAAACTGGCAAACACTGACCGTCTTGCCCAAGTCACTTTCCCGTGCCCGGTCCGCCGTATACAATGGCTACGTCTTCGTGGTCGGCGGCTACGGGAGCACATCGGTATATTCGGCGAGGATTAACGAGGGCGGCACGCTCGGACAATGGAATACGCTCAACGACATACCGTATGCGCTCTGGAATCATGCCGTCGTGGCATACAACGGCTTCTTGTATGCATTGGGAGGTGCCTACGGGTTCAGCGTGGCAGAGTGCAACGACGCAGTATACGTAGCGCCCATCAATGCTGACGGCACGATAGGCAGTTGGACAGTGGCCGGTCATTTGCCACGTACGTGTGTCTGGACGGCGGCTTTTGCCAATGCAGGTCATTTGACCGTTCTCCTGTCCAGTGGTTGGAGCATACCCTATGAGTACACGGCACCCTTGGATCCCACCGGTGCCGTTGGAAGCTGGACGGACACAAGCCATCTGTTGCCTCGAGCGGAGTTCGGATGGACGTCGTACGGCGGGTCATTGTTCGTGGCTGGCGGTCACAATGGCGTCTGCCCAACCTCAGAGACCATCACCTACCAAGCATTTCTCAGTGCGACCACCGGGGCCATGAGCGGTTGGAGCAACTACAATCCCATCCCTGCACCACGCCAATGGCCGGGCATGGCGGCATACGAGAGCTATCTTTTCGTCGCCGGGGGCGGCGATTGCAGCCAAGGCTATGCAACAGCGTGGTCAGCCCCGATTTATTTCGCAACCACAGTGGTCGATGCGGGAAGCTACTGGCATCGGTTCGATTTGGGCAGTGATCGCCGTGTGCGAAGCCTGAACTGGATTGGTCAAGCTAATGGAGGGTCGATAGAGGTCAGTTATCGCTTTGCGACGAACGGCAACCCCACGTTTTCGGCTTGGAGCGCGCCTTCGTCCGGCGGTCCGATGACGATAAATCAGACCGCGCGGTATTTGGAGTACCAGGTGCGCATGACCTCCGATAGGCTAGCGAGTCCGGTAGTGTCGGAGATCTGGCTGAATGTTGATCCTCTCGCCACCTTTTTGCCAGCGATCTTGCGCTGAACTTCGCGCACCCGTTCCCGAAAGACCCGCGAGGTCTGGCAGACCTCGCGGGTATGGTCGCTCTCGCCGCCGCCCCCATCTCACCCGCGCAGGGCGCGTATCATCGCCTGATAGGGCCCGGGGTCCACGCGCGCCGCGACCAGCACCGGGCCCGGATGGTCGCGCGTTTCCACCAGGCAGCGCTCGAGTTGCGGCGCGCTGTCGGCCCGCACGGCGCGCACCCCCATCGACTCGCCCAGCGCCACCCAATCCACAACGCCGGTGTCCGTGCTGGCGGTGCGATAGGCACGCGCCACCTGCTTGATCTGGATCAGGCTCAACGCCTGATCGTCGAACACGATGATGCGGAGTCGCGCCTGCACGCGCGCCGCCGTGCGCAGTTCGCCGAGGCACATCAGCAGCCCGCCATCGCCGGTGAAGGCGACCACGGGCGCAGCCGGTTCGAGCAGCGCGGCGCCGATCGCCGCCGGCAGCGCAAAGCCCATCGTCGCCAGACCGTTGGAGATCAGCACGCGATTGACGCCGTCGGCATCCCACAGCGCCATCACCGGAAACATGTGCGCCCCGGCATCCACCGTGACCTGCGCGCCGCGATAGACCTGCGCGACGGCATCCACGATGTGTTGGGGCCACAGCCGCCCGGCTTCCCCCGCCGGCTGCATCGCCGTGCGCTGCGCGCGAGCACGGTCCCCGACCGCCGCCATGTCCCATTCAGTCGCGGACGGCAACAGCGCGTCCAGCATCTCCAGCATCGTCGGCAGGTCGCCCGCCAGTTCCACGGTCACGGGCAAATGGTGCTGGTCGAGCGGCCACGGCGTGAGGCTGAAGAGCGGTTGCGAGTACCGCCACGGCCGGGCCAGCAACTCAACCTGGTCGAGGCCGACCGCGATGAACAGGTCGGCCTGTGCCAGCACCGGCGCTTCCAGCGCGCCATGCGTCAACACGCCGGCAAAACAGGGGTGCTGATCGGGGATCACGCCTTTGGCTTTGTAGGTGACCAGCGCCGGGACGCCGTGTCGCTCGCACAACACGCGCAACGCCGTCGCGGTCTGCGCATCGCGCGCGCCCAGACCGACAAGTAACAGCGGCCGGCGCGCACGCCGCAATTGCTGTTCCATCGCCGCCGGGAAGTTCGGCGCGGCCGGTGCGGTGCTTCGTGCGAACCGCTCGGGCACATCAGCGAGTTCGGCAGCGGCCGCATCGCTCACGTCTGCCGGCACGTCCAGGTGCACCGGCCCCGGTGGCGGGCCATAGGCAGCCGCCACCGCGCGCTGCATGACGGCCGCCGGTTCGGCGGCGGTCAGGCGCGCACTCCAGCGTGTCACCGGCGCGAGCAGCGCGCGCTGCTGCAGAGCCTGGTGCTGCATCACGGTGGCGGACTCAGGCAGGCAGTCGGTGAATGCCAGCAGCGGGATGCGATCGAGCAACGCATTCGCGATGCCGTTGGTCAGCGCGGCAGCGCCAGGCCCGAGCGTCGCCAGGCACGCGCCGATGCACCCCGTCAACTCGGCCTGAGCGCCGGCCATCATGGCGCCGCCGGTTTCGGTTTGTGACAGCACAAACGGCAGTTCGCATCGCGCCGCCGCTTCGATGATGTCGGTGTTGCTGCCGCCGCCCGGCATGCCAAAGAGGTAGCGGATACCCGCCATACGCAAAGCGCTGACGATCTGATCGGCTACGTTCGCCATCGGTAGTCCTTAGTCGCTAGTTGCTAGCCGCTAGTCGCTAGCAGCTAGTTGCTAGCTGCCAGCGTGACGAAATCCCCGGCCGGTCGTCCCTGGGCATCGGCGACGGGCAGGCGCGCGCCGGTACGCCAGTCGTACAGCCCCGCGATGACGCGGTATCCGCCCGGCGGCAGGTTGTCGGGCCGGCGGAATGCGTAGCGGTCGCTGACCGTCTCGCCGGCCATCCACGTGCTCGTCGGCCGGAAGCCGTCCACGGGCGGTCGATCGCTCTGCCACGCGACCCGGTTGTCCGCGCCGAGCAGTTGCACGAAGACCGTGTAATCCTGCGCGGGCTTCGACAGCGCGCGCCATTCAAGCGTGAGGTAAGCCGTCGATGACGTGGTGGATGGTGGACGCCAGTCCACCGCGTGCAATTCAATTTCGTCGCCAAACCGCGCGTTCACGTCGCGCGGCGCACCCGGCGGGAGCACGTCGTAACGCAGCAGCCGCGCATACGCGCTGTACGCGGCATCGTCTACCTTGAATGCGCGCGCTGATAGCCATGCTTCGACGGGGCGCGGCGCACTCCCGCCTGGCGACAGATCGCTGACGAGCCAGATCGTACCGTAACGCGCCAGCAGGCGATCCAGCAGTTCCAGTGTGCGCGCCGAGCCGTCGGCATGACGATCGAGCGCATACCAGCGCGGCAGAGCGCGATTCTGGTTGAGGAAGTAGCTCGTGCGCACATGGTTATCCAGCAGCATGACTTCGTTGCGACTCGCGCGCGCGGCGAAGTCGCGGAGCAGCCTGTCGTAGTCCGCGCCGCCACCATAGCGCGGATCATCGGCGGAACGCGCCAGCAGAAACAGCGGCGCGGCGACGGCGCCAAGCACGATCAGCGCCAGTACCGGGTGGGATAGCGGCTTGCGCGCCGCCACGTATAGCGCGATGACGGCCAGCACGCCAAAGCCCAGCATGACCACGAACAACAGGCCATCCGGCGTTCCGGCGCGCATCCACGCAAAATCCCACAGGTCGGTACGCCCCAGCAGCGACAGGTGCCCGATGACCGGCCACGCCTGCGCCAGCGCGCCAAGCTCGTCGCGCACATGATTGAAGCGCAGGAACGAGATCGTCGCTCCACCAACCTGCACCGCAACGCTCGCAGCGCAAATCAGCACAAACACGCCGGTTGTCCAGCGTGCACGCCGCTCTGAATCGAGCCAGAGCGCAACTGGCAACATCCAGAGCGGCAACAGCGGCACGAGGTAGCGCGGCCCCCAGGTCAGCCCTCCGTCCCAGAGGAAGTACACCGCATACAATCCGAGATGCATGATCGTCGTCGCGACGATGACCAGTGCTTCGGCGCGGAAACGACGCGCAAACAACGTAAAGGACCACAGGCTGGCGAACAGCAGCGGGTTATACCAGACAACCCCTTTCTGGCTGCTGACCAGCAGGCCCCACAGGCCGTCCAGCAGCGGGTGATCGAACGTCTCATAGGCCGGGTAGCCGGAGTTGAGTGGACTGCCATAGCGTACGGCGTTGTACAAGCCGATGCCGATCAGCGTCAATGCAACCGGCACGACCGCCGGCCACAGCGCCAGCAACCCATCCACGTAGGGGCGGTTCGCGAACCGCCCACGCGTTACCGGATTAGATTCTCGCGCAGGCCGATCTAGCCGCCTCGGCACAGGCGATACCCGCCACGCCAGCACGACGAGGTGAAGCAAAAACGGGGCGACGAACAGCGCGTTGACCAGCTTGGTTGCGACGGCGAGACTGACGGCGAAGCCGATCAGCCAGAGATGCCGCGTTCGCCGCTCCGCGCGCCACGCCACAACACCGTACAGCGTCGCCGTCAGCGTCAACGCCGAGATCGGCTCGGTAAAGTAGTAGCTCGCGTAGACCAGCGCGGAGGTGCCAAACGCCCAGAGCAGCGCCACGACCAGCGCGGTGCGCGGTCCGACGCCGAGCCGCTCGACCAGCCGGCACAGGATCACGGCGTTGAGCGCGGTGAGCAGCGCGCTCGTCAGCGTGACCGCCTGCACCATGCCCAGCCCGGGCCAGAAGAACGCCAGCAGGTACAGCGGCGCGGCAACCAGGCTCGCGCCGATGCCCGCTTTGGCGTACGATTCGCCGTCCGGCGCGACCGAGTCAATCGCATCCTGGTGCCACCAGAGCGGGCTGGTGACGAATTCGCCGCGCGTGACGAGACTTTCGGTCAGCGCGACTGTATATTGCGCGTCGCTCGAATGGAACAGGCCGGAGTAAAAGAGGAGAATGCCGGCCAGCACGGCTGCGAACAGCGAGAAGCGCGCACCCTGCGGAAGCGCGCTCACGGTGCGGGCGGGGCGGGGTCGCGGGGCGGCGCGCTCGCGGCTTCCTGCTCGCGCCGCAGTTCCTGCAGGGCGATGTGCTGGGACAGTTGCGTTACGCGGTCAGCCAGCACCGTCACCTGCACGCTGAAGTAGATCAGCAGCAGGATGATGAAGCCGAACGCCGCCATCGCCAGCGCGGAGGCTGGGAAGACCGCGCCGATCGCGCGGGTGAACAGTGCCTGCACCGGCTCGATCGTCACGAGCACCGCCGCGCCGATCAGCCCGGCCAGCCAGATCACGCCGTAGCCCACGTACATCCGGTTGCGCGCCAGCAGGTACAGCACGTACACCAGCAGGGCGGCGATGACCAGGTCGAAAACGATCACGCCCTGGACGGTCATGCGGAGCGCCTCCGCCCGTTGAAGGCGCGCGCCTGCACGACGGCGATGACGAGCAGGAGCAGCGTCTGCAGCGGGTACGTGAACGTGCTGATGAGCGAGTACATCGACTGGCCACTGGCCCGCTCGCGCACGACGATTGGCTCCTCGTGAATGCGGTAGCCAAGCAGCAGCATATACACCAGCAACTCGGCGTGGAAATCCACGAAGCGCACCCGCAGCAGTTCGCGCGCGGCGCTGGCGCGCAGCGCCTTGAAGCCGGACGTCGTGTCATAGATGCGCCGGCCGCTGGCCCACTGCGTTGTCATGGAGAAGAACCACATGCCGATGCGCCGGCCGAGCGGGCTGTGCCGGGTTGCCCGGCGGTGCGCGGGGTCCACGAAGCGCGAGCCGATCACCAGGTCGGCCCCCTCGCGCGCCAGCGCGTCGGTCAGCCGGCCGATGTCGCGCGCGTCGTGCTGGTTGTCCGCGTCGAAGAAGACGACCGTGCCGTAGCCGCGTTCCAGCGCGTAGCGCAGGCCCGTCTGCAAGGCGCGCGCATAGCCGAGGTTGCACGGCAGCGATAGCAGCGGAACGCCGTGCGCGCGCACCAGCGCCGGGGTGGCGTCGGCGGAGCCGTCGTTCACCACGACTACGTCGCAAGTGGGTGCTTCCGCGCGCACGGCATCCAGCACCGCTGTGATGCTGTCGGCCTCGTTGTAAGCCGGGATGATGACCAGCGTTCGTGTTTCGAGCGTCATACGTTCAGTCGCCCGCACATTATACTTGCGTCCTCCCACCCGGCGAAGTACCGACGGTTTTGGTCGGCGACAGCGATGCCTGGACATGCCCGTATTGGCCGGACACGTTTGCGGGCGCACACCGCACCGGCGCCATTCCACTCTCGGCTATAATCACACTCATACCCTGATGTCGGAGTGATGAAAGGAAGACCCATGCGTCTCGAAGTCATATCCAGGCAACCGACCGGCCCGGCACACGCCGCGCCCCTCCTGTTCGTTCACGGCCTGTGGACGGGCGTCTGGTGTTGGACTGAGCACTTCATGGACTACTTCGCCGCCAAAGGCTACGCCGTTCACGCGCTCAGCCTGCGCGGACACGGGCAAAGCGAAGGACGCGAGCGCCTGCGCTGGACGCGGCTCGCCGATTACGTCGCCGATGTCGCGCAGGTCGCCGGCCAGCTGCCGGCCGCCCCGATCCTGGTCGGCCATTCGAACGGCGGCGCGGTCGTCCAGAAATATCTGGAGACCCGCAGCGCGCCGGCGGCGGTCCTCATGGCCTCGGTGCCGCCCGCGGGTGCGCTGCCCACGGCGCTGCGCATGGCCGCGCGGCACCCGTGGCCGTTCTTAAAATCCAACCTGACGCTCAGCTTGTACCCAATCGTGGCCACGTCCGAACTGGCGCGCGACGGCTTCTTTTCAGCGGACATGCCGGAAGAACAGGTGCGTGCCTACCAGGCGCGCATGTCCGACGAGTCGTTCGCGGCGTTCCTGGATATTCTGGCGCTGAACCTGCCGGACTCGCGCAAGATCAAGACGCCGATGCTTGTCATGGGCGGCGCGAGCGACAACGTCTTCCGACCGTCCCAAGTGGAGTCCACGGCCCGCGCTTACGGCACGCAGGCCGTCATCTTCCCCGGCATTGCGCACGGCATGATGCTCGAAGCGGGCTGGCAGGCCGTGGCGGAGCGCATCAGCGAGTGGCTGGCGTCGCGGGACCTTTGACGGCCCGATACGCCCGTTGCAGGTAGTCCTCGACGCGCCGCCAGTCGCCCGGCACGTCGGTCGAGCGGTGGCTGGTGATCAGGTCGACCACCTCGGCCGCGCGGGCGCGCAACTCGGCAGAGGTACGCACGCGCGCCTCATCCACCTCGAATAGCGCGGCGTGCAGGCGCACCAGCGACTCGACCATCGGGCCGATGTCGCCATCCTGCGGGTTCCGGGCGCGGGCAATCGCCAGTTGCCGGTGTACGACCCAGTAATCCATCTCCAGCCGCGCCAGCGTCGCCGCATCGGCCTTCAACCCCAGCGTGCGGCGCGCCCGCGCATAGAACCGCTCGATGAACTGCGTGGCTTTTAGTACATCGCTCCGGTCGAGCGGCGCAAACGCAATCGAGGCGCGCACCGTGTCAAGCGCGGCGGCCAGCGCGTCCAGCCAGTTCATGCGAAACTGCGCGCGGTTCAACTGCACTAGCAGCATGAATGCGCGCGGCCAGTTGCGCGCGTAGTATGCCTCCCAACCGGCCTTCTCGAAGTACGCGACCTGATCCGGATCAAAATCGGTCGGCGATGGCATCAAATTCCTCCCTCGAAGGATGACGGCTCGCTGGCTCAGCGTATTTGCCGGCGTCTCCACCACAGGCCCAGCCCGGCCAGCAGGCACAGCAAATTGGCGACGCCAATCAAACGGAACACGCTCGGCACACCCAGCAGATAGAGACCCACCGGCAGGAACGACGCGGCAGATGTGAGCACCAGGAAACCCGGCCGGTTGCGCGCAACGGCGACGAGCCCCGCCGCCGCCAGCGCCGCCATGACCAGCGCGACAGCGACGGATTCGGGCGTCAGCGCGGATGCATCGAACGGATTGAAGGCGACAAACGCCGCCCACAGCGCGATCGTTGCCAGCAACAAAGCGACAGTGGCAGCGCGCGCGGCGTTCACACGTACTCCTCCCACCCGCTGATCATGCGCTCCTGCTCGATCGTCGCGCCGGGCGCGCAGAGCCGGACGTGCTCGGCAATCAGTTTCAATTGGCGCTCTACCGCATCAGCCGGTACGCCAGTTGGCGCATACGCCACATACAGCGCGTGCGTCGTCTGTGGCGCGATCGGCGAGCGGTTATCCTGCCCGTAGATGATCGAGCAGGCGATGCCGTCGCGGTCGCGCATGACCATATCGCCGGGTCGAATCTCGCGCTCGGCGCCGCCCATCGGCGTCATGCGGTCCCCGGCGCGCGACACGTCGATGCAGACCGGCCCAATTAGTTGCTCTGCGTCGTGCCCGGCCGTCAGCACCAGCGTCTCCACCTCGGCCGCGAAGTTCGCGTCCACCAGCGGCGACAGCTCCGGCAGGTTCTTGCCCTTCAGCACGAGCGATTCGACCTGCAGCAGCACGTGGTAGGTCTTCTCGAAGCGCTTGTAGTAGCGCACGTAGGCGTCCATCACGGGCAGCGCGAGGAAGTCGGGCCGCGTGAAGCCTCGGTAGCGCGAGCGCAGCCGCTCCTCGATGGCGCGTTTGCGCTCGTTCAGCACGGGACACGGGCCGCTGATGACGGCGCCCGCGATCTCCAACAGGCCGATGATTGCGCCCGGGTGCGCCTGCCGCCACGCATCCGTTACATCAATGGGGATCATGCTCGCCCCCGTCTCTGAGCGCCGACCCGCCCGTCATCGATGTGACACCGAGCCGGCAAGTTTATGAAGCGCCGATCGAATGCGGCTATGGGAACAGCTTGCGCAGCCACTCGCCATCGTTGCCGCGCGCTTCGGCCGCCTGCGCCCATGCCGACGGCGCATCCGCGCCGTCGTGCACGACCAACTCAATAGCGCGCGCCACCACTACCGGGTCGTCGCCGCCCGGCGGGAACAGCACGCTCGCGCCGGCCAGTGTGCCGCGCACATTGCCGCCCGCCTTCAGTCCCGCCGCAAAGGCCGCCAGCATGGCCGGCACGTCGGCATCGGCTTCTCCGCCCTGCATCAGCACCGGCAGCGTCGTCGCGCGCGTCACCCACGCGAACTCCTCCACCGGCGGCAGCACCAGCCAGGTGCGGGTCGAGGTGTTGCCGAGCGCCGATGCCACGCCGACGATCTTCACCAGTTCCTCGGTCTCCAGCACCGGCTCGTAACCGTTGGCCGCGCGCCGCACGGACAGCGGCGCCAGGAAGACCGGCAAGCCTTGACCGATGCGCTCCACTTCTTCGATGGCCCCGGCGACGGAGGCCAGCGAATCGCTCGAGTCCTTGTTGCCGGCGTCGAGCCGCAGTCGCACGAAGACGCCATCCAGCCGCAGGCGCGACACGCTATCCGAGCTGAACGACGTGAAGCGGTCGTTGGTCTCCCACGCCGATCCGGCCAACCCGCCCGGATTGGCCGCGGCGATCAGCAGCGTATCGTCCAGCACGCTTTCGCCGCCCGCGTTGACGATCAACTGGTCGAGGATCAGCAACTCTTCCATGATATCCACGGTCGCCACCACGCCGTCAAACTCGCTGGAGAGCACGCGCAGCACGCGGCCCAGCAACTCGTAGCGGTCGCCCAGCGCGATCGGGTCGCCGCCGGCGGCGGTCAGGCGTCGCGCCGGCTGGTCCACGGCCAGCAGAGTCAGTTTGCCATCGTACGTCAACTCTTCCGGCCGCACGCGCCGCTCGACAGCGCCGCCGATCAGTTCCGGCTTGCTCACCCGCGACACGGTGATTCCTTCATACAGCGGCATCGGAAAGAAATCCGAGCTATGGAATGGCATGACATTACCCTTTCGCGGCGACTAGCAGCTAGCGACTAGCGACTAGCAACTAGCAGCTAACTGTATACTTCCGGATTGGCGCAGGTCTTCAGCCGCTCGCCGCGCAGGCCGCGCAGCAGGTTCTCGATCGTCAGTTCGGCCATCGCCGTGCGCGTCTCGACCGATGCGCTGGCGATATGCGGCACGACCAGGCAGTTCGACAACTGCATCAGCGGGTGATCGGGGCCAATCGGCTCCGGGTCGGTCACGTCGAGCGCGGCGTAGGCGATCACGCCCTCCTTGAGCGCCTGGGCCAGCGCGAGCGTGTCCACCGTCGGCCCGCGCGAGGTGTTGATCAGCACCGCCGTGCGCTTCATCTGCCGCAGCGTGCGCGCGTTGATGATCTGCCGCGTCTCCGGCGTCAGCGGCGTGTGCACCGAGACATAGTCGGACTGCGCCAGCAGTTCGTCGAGCGAGACGCGCGTGGCGCCCTCGACCGGCGGCACGTTCGGCATCACGTCGTAGTAGATCACGCGCATATCGAAGCCGCGCGCGCGCTTCGCCACCGCCGAGCCGATGCGCCCCATGCCGATCAGGCCGAGCGTCTTGCCGTAGATGTCCTGGCCGGTCAACTCGAACGGGATCCAGGTCTTCCACTTGCCCGCGCGGATGTAGTCGACGCCTTCCATCACGCGGCGCGCGCCCGCCATCAGCAGCGTGAAGGCGAAGTCGGCGGTCGTCTCGGTCAGCACGCCCGGCGTGTGCCCGACCGGAATCTTGCGCCGCGTCGCTTCCTTCGTGTCGATGTTGTCGAAGCCGACCGCCATCTGGCTGACGACTTTCAGCTTCGGCGCGGCGTCCATGAACTCCGCGTCGACCTTCTCGGTCAGCAGCGTAAAGACGCCTTCGCAGTCGCGGATCTCGCGCAGCAGCACGTCGCGCGCCACCGGCGGCTCGTCGAGCGCGTACGCCGTCACATCGCACGTCTCGCGCAGCTTGGCGAGATACTGCGGGGGCAGGTTGCGGGTTACATACACTTTCGGTTTGCTCATCTCGGCTCCAGGTTGATCTGTTTTCGGAACTCTATGACGGCTTGGCAGACAACTGCTCGATCAGCGTGACCAGGCCGGAATGATCGAGGTCGCCCTGGCCGTTCGCCTTCAGGCTGTTCATGTACTGCTGCACGATCCCGGTCAGCAGCAGCGCCACGCCGTACTCCTTGCCCGTCGCCAGCGCGATGCTCAGGTCTTTCTCGTGCAATCGGATGCGGAAACCCGGCTTGAAGTTGCGATCGAGGATGCGCTGGCCGTGCACGTCGAGGATGCGGCTCTGCGCGAAGCCGCCCAGCAGCGCCTGGCGCACCTTGGCCGCGTCCACGCCCGCGTTCTTCGCCAGCGTCAGCGCTTCGCTCACCGCGGCGATCGTCAGCGCGACGACGACCTGGTTGGCCGCCTTGGCGACCTGACCCGCGCCCGCTTCGCCGATGTGCACGATGTTCTTGCCCAGCGCCTGGAAGACCGGCATGGCGCGCTCGACGCCCTCAGCCGTGCCGCCGACCATGATCGACAGCGCGGCGTTGATCGCGCCGGCCTCGCCGCCGCTCACCGGCGCGTCGAGCATCGTGACGCCGCGCGCGAGCGCATCGGCCGCCAGCTTGCGCGCCACGATCGGCGAGATGGTGGACATGTCGATCAGCAGCATGCCGGCGCGCGCGCCGGCCAGCACGCCGGTCGCGCCCGCGACCACCAACTCCACGTCGGGCGAGTCGGGCAGCATGGTTATGACGACGTCGGACTGCGCGGCGATCGCCTGCGCGGTCGTCGCGTTGCGCGCGCCTTCGGCGACCAGTTCATGCACGGCCGCCTGCGAGCGGTTGCCGACGATCAGCGGGTAGCCGGCTTTGATCAGGTTGCGGGCCATCGGCTTGCCCATAATACCGAGTCCGATAAATCCAATGGTTGGCAGCGTCATGGTCACCTCTGCTAGTTGCTAGCCGCTAGTTGAAGATCGGCCGCGGCGCAGGCGTTGCGCTTGCCCACCGGCAGCCATTTGAGCGATTCTTCAGCGGTCGTCCCGGCCACGTACTCCAGCCCGATGTAGCCGTCATAGTTCGACGTTTCCAGCGCGCCGAAGAAGCCGCGCCAGTCGATCTGCCCGGTGCCCGGCTCGTGCCGGTCGGGTATGTCGGCTATCTGGATATGCCCGATAGATGTGATTTGCGCGCGCACGACGCTCGCCACGTCCACGCCTTCCATGCGCCCCATGTGGTAGGTGTCGTACTGCAGGCGCACGCGCGGCGAATCGATGCGGCGCATGAACGATAGCGCCGATTCAGTCGTCGACCACAGGTAGCCCGGCGAGTCGAACGTGTTCAGCGGCTCGATGTAGAGCGCGGCGCCATACTCCTCCGCCAGCGGCAGCGCCCAGCGATAGTTTTCCTCGACGCACGCCAGTTGTGCGTCCACGGAGAGCGTGCCGAGGTCGCGCCCGGCGAGGCAGTTGATGCGCGTGTTGCCGACCCGCTGTGACAGTTCCGCGGCAGCCTGGAACGCATCGCGCCACTCGCTCTGGCGCGCCGGGTCGTTGGCGAAGCCGCGCTCGCCGGCCGCCATGTTGCCCGCGTGCATGTTGTGCAGGGCGACCTTCAGACCGAGATCGTGCAGTTCGCGCGCGACCGCATCCGCGTGCCAATCGGTGTGCCACCAGAACTCGACGGCGTCGAAGCCGGCGCTGCGCGCCAGCGCCAGCCGTTCGAGGAACGGGCGCTCGCGCCAGAGGATCGAGACGTTTGCAGCGAATTTTAGCATAAGCGGCTCCTTGATCCGATACAACTTTCGAGTTCTTCGTCGTGCCGCGCCAACGCAAATCAACTAACCGCAGAGGACGCAGAGCGCGCAGAGAAATCCGTTGCTAATTCTCGCCCTCGTCGTCCAATGAATCGAAGAGCGTTTTCTGCTGCATATTCAGGTTCACCAGCTTCGGAAGCGGTTTGCCCGCTTCGACAATCCCGCCCAGGTTGCCAACCTCTCTCTGGATGGTTGGCAGGCAATACGACTGCATCTGCTCGTTGATCTGCCGACCATTGAAACGCAGCAGCGACCAGCCAGCCGTCTCGAGTGCGTTGTCGCGCGCGTTGTCCTCCGGTATGCGTTTTGGATCGGCGTGCCAGCTATCGCCATCTGTCTCGACATTTAGGCCGCCCTGCGTACAGTAGATCGCGAAATCAAGCGAGTGGAGCTTGGCGCCCAGTTGGACGAACTCCTGCCGCTCGGCGCTGACGTGCAGCCGCTTGAACTCCGTCCACAATTTTTCTTCCAGCGGACTCTCGTCGAACAGATCGTTGACTTCCACCGCCGCGTCGAGCTTGGCGCGCGTCGTCGGAATAAACACAATGCGCCGCAATCGCCGGCTTGCGATTGGCCGTGGCAATTGCTGGAGCGGTCCCAGCCGCAGTTGCCAGTATAGCCGCTCGCTCTTTTCGTCGCGCGGCTGATCCGGAAACAATTCTCGTCGGTACGCCTGCCTGATGCCCTCGACCTCCGCGATATGATGAACGGCGTGCTTTTCGTCGCCGAATACTTTTGTTTGGTAGAACGCCAGCCATTTTGGCGGCCAGCGATCCTTGAGCATGGCCTCGACACTTTTTACCGGAATTCGGTACCAGTGCTGGTCGCGGGCCAGAACCATGTCGAGTTGGTTATTCATGATCGCGACGAGCACCTCTCCGCGTTTGCTCATGGCAACCAGGCCGCAATCATCGCTCCGGTTGGCCCTTTCCTGCTACAGGCTCCACGACCGATTTCGCAAACCACCGAGAGGTGTTTGCGCCGCTTCGGAAGCGTCATTATAATCGATTCGGAGCCTGAAATGAATGTCACCGTCGAACGACGCGCCGATGCGCCTGTCAGCGCCGCAACACTGGCGCGCATCGCTAGCACGCTGGCCGATCAACCCGATCTGGTCGCGGCCTATCTTTTCGGGTCGCGCGCCGGCGGCCGCGTCTCGCCGCGCTCCGACCTGGATATTGCCGTCGTGTTGGCGGGTGAGCCGGATAGCCGGGCACGACTGTCGCGCCGACTGGAAATTATGGGCGAGTTGGAACCGATCGCGCCATACGCCGTCGATGTCGTTCTCCTGAATGACGCTCCGACGGCGTTGCAGATGGAGGTCCTGCGCTGTCGCCGCCTGTGCGAGCGCGATCACGCGGCGCGCATCGCTTTTGAGGCGCGCGTCTTCGCCATCCACGCCGACATGCAGCCGCACCGCGACTTCTTCACCCAACTGATGCTTGAGACGGCTGCCAAGGGCAGATTTGGTGGATATGGACACCGTCATCGTTGAACGCCTGAAGTCGTTGTGGAACGAACTCGCGTATCTTATAGAGTGAGCGCGCGCAAGCGGGCGCGCCGGCTGATTACGTGGCGTCGACGCGCCAGCGCCGGGCCGTCGAGCGCAGCCTGCAAGTGTGCATCGAGATCTGCCTCGATATTGGACGGCGCATCATCGCCATCGAGGAATTGCCGATTCCGGACGACAACCAGTCGGTCTTTCGAATCTTGCATGATGCCGGAATCGTTCCCGCTCAACTCGCGCCGGTCTTGCTTGACATGGCCCGCTTCCGCAACCTCATCGTCCACGATTACGCGCGCGTTGACGATTCGATTGTTCACGCGATCCTCCTCAACCGGCTCGGCGATTTCGAGTCCTTCGCTGAAGCAGTGCGCGGTTATCTGTCGCGCGCGTAGGTCAGATTTGCCACTGCCACGCGCTGTGCGTCAGGTGATACCACGCGTCCACGGTCATGCCCTCGCGTAACCCCTTTAGCGCGGGGCGCGCCGCGAAGACGTAATCCGGGTAGGCCACCGGAATCCACGGCTGCTCGTCCACCAGGATCTTGAGCACGTCGCGATACAGCGGCGCTCGCTCGGCCGTGGTGCGCGCCGCGCGCGCCTGCTCCAGCAGGCGGTCCACATCCGGGTTGGCGTAGCGCATGATCGGGTTCTGGCTGCCCACGCTGTGGAACTTCTTCGACAGGCTCATGTCGGGATCGAGCAGGCCGCTCCAGCCGCCGATGATCGTGTCGTACGTGCTGCCCGGATCTTCGCCGATCTTGATGTACGCCGCGTTGTCCACGAAGTCGAGCTCCACCGCGATGCCGACCTCGGCCAGTTGCTTCTGCACCAACGGACCCGACGTGCGGCGAAACACCTCGTCCTTCCAGATGCCGATGCGATACACGAACCGCTCGCCGTTCTTCACGAGCACGCCATCGGGGCCGGGCGCGTAGCCCGCATCGGCCAGCAGACGCCTGGCGCGCGGCAGATCGCGCCCCTTCGTCGCCAGGCTTTCGTCGTAGACCCACGCCGACGGCGAGATCGGCAGATACGCCGGCGAGCCGATGCCGAGCAGCGCCTTCGTCACGATCTCATCGCGGTCGATGGCGAAAGCGATCGCCTGCCGCACCCGCTTGTCCTGCAGGCGCGGGCGGCGGAAGTTCTGCGGCATGCCGCGCCATGCGCCGGCGCGCACGCGATACACCGCCAGCCCCTGCGCCTTCAATCGCTCGATGTGCTGCGCCTTGATCTGCCCGATGTCGAGGTCGCCGCGCGCCAGCCGTTTGGCCCGCTCGTCGTCGTCCGGCACGGCCACGACCTTTAGTCGTCCGATGCGCGGCGCGCCGAGGTGGTGCGCGGCGTGCGCTTCAAGTTCGTACTCGAACTCGCTCACGCGCCGCGCGAGTTTGTAGGCGCCGCTGCCGACCGGCGAGCGGTCGAGCACATCGCCCGCGAAGTCCGCGCCGTGCAGGATGTGCTTCGGCAGGATCGGCGCATCGGTTAGCGCGGAGACAAACGACGGCGCGACCGTGTGCAGGCGCGCCACCCATGTCCGCTCATCGGCCGCGTGCGAATCGGCCAGCATCGTCAGGTTCGCGGCCATCGCCAGCCCCAGCGCAGGGTCGAAGATGCGCTCGATGGTGAACTGCACGTCGGCCGCGGTCAGCCGCGTCCCGTCGTGCCACTGCGCCGAGCGCAGCTGGAAGGTGTACGTCAGACCGTCGGGCGAGATATCGTAGCGCTCGACCAGGTCGGGCGACACGTCGCCGCGATCGTCGATCTGAAACAACTGGCTGAAGATCGCGCAGGAAACTTCATTCCAGTCGTTGCCTTTTTGCAGCGGGTTCATGCCGCGCGGTTTCAGCCCGCCGCCGTAGATAAGCGTTGAATTGGTCATGGCGCGATTGTAGCAGAAAAAGTGGTGGGATTAAAGACCGCAAAACAGCTAACCGCAGAGGGCACAGAGACCGCGGAGAAAAACTTTAACCGCAAAGGACGCAAAGCGCGCCAAGGAACAGATTGTAAGCGCAAAGCACGCAGAGAAGAATCTACAACGGCAAGGGAAGAGCTTGTTGAAACCCATTTGGGTTATGGGGTCTTCTTCGTGTTCATTCGTGCAGCTTCGTGGATAGATTTCTCTGCGCGCTCTGCGTGCTCTGCGGTTTGTCTTCTTTCAGCGGTCGAAATACGCGCGCACGTCGCCGCGCCAGACGCGGAACGCCTCGGGGATGCGCGCCACGTGGCCGGGGTCGATATCGGGCGGCAGCGCGTCGGCGGCGAACCAGGCGGCGCCCAGCGTCTCGTGCGCGTACGATGGCTCGCCGTCCGGCACACCGCCGTTCAGCGGCCGGCAAAGGAACAGAAAATGGTATAAATGGGCGGGCGCGACGGTGCCGCACAGCCGCGAATCGTGCACGCCAATCAGCGCCAGCGGCTCGCAGCGCACGGCGGTCTCCTCGAACGCCTCGCGCACGACGCCCTCGGCGGGCGTCTCGCCGACCGCCAGCGCGCCGCCGGGCATCGCCCACTTCTGGTTGTCGGCGCGGCGGATCAGCAGGATTTCGCCGCGCGCGTTGATGATCGCGGCGTCGCCGGTTGCAAACGGCGTGGGCCTCGGGAGGAACGTGACCTTCAGTCGTTCGATCTCTCCCGTCGGCAGATCGGTCGCCAGCGCCAGCATCTCCAGCGCCATCTGCTGGAGGTGCTCGTATCTCTCTTTGTCGTAGATGCTGTGACTGAAGCGCAGGCCCATCGCGGAGATGTCGCGCAGTTTGTCGGCCCACAGGCTGATCTGTTGTGCGGGAGTCGGAGTCATGCGTTTATTGTAACACGGCGCATGCGCAGAGAAGCTCTACGTCAGGGTTACTATACGATTTGACACGTGTATCATTTTTGATACACTACAAGGTGTATGGAGCAACCTGACGTTGTTCTGGATGTTGTCTTCTACCGCACAGGCGCGGGCAACGAACCGGTCCGTGAGTGGCTCAAGGGCCTGCGCAAGGAAGATCGCCGGGTCATCGGCATTGACATCAAGACCGTGCAGTTGGGTTGGCCGCTTGGCATGCCGCTGGTTCGCAAGCTCGAACCGGGTTTGTGGGAAGTGCGCAGCCGCCTCACATCAGGCATTGCGCGAGTTCTATTCACCGTCGCGGGGCATCAAATGGTTTTGCTCCATGGGTTCGTTAAGAAATCCCGGAAACTCCCACCGGCGGACCGCGCAACCGCCAAGCGGCGGCGCGCGAATCTCGCGTTGGATACCGATGAAGGAGATTAGTATGGCAAATCGCAAGCGATTGGGCAGCAACTTCGACGACTTCCTGCGCGAAGAGGGGCTGTTGGACGAGGCGCGGGCAGTTGCCGCGAAGCGTGTCATTGCTTTCCAGATCGCGCAGGAAATGAAACGCCGCAAGATCACCAAGTCGGCGCTTGCCAGCAAGATGAAGACCAGCCGCGCCGTGCTGGACCGTTTGCTGGATCCGACAAATACATCTGTGACGCTGAATACACTGGAACGTGCGGCGAATGCGCTCGATCGGCGATTGAACGTGCGATTGACGTAGTCTTTTTTCACCGCAGAGCGCGCAAAGTAAACCTCTGTTTGCTTTTGCGTGCTCTGCGACAAGACGCTTATTGCCCCCACCCGCTACCCCGTGCCTTCCACGATAGCAATTTCCTCGGGCGTCAACCCGTACAGTTCATAGACCAGCGCATCAATCTGGCGGTCGGTTGCCTCGATCTGGCGCTGAAGCTGTTCATGCTCGGCCTGCGTGTGCGCCGCCGTCTTGTGCTTGTGCAGTACCAGCATGGAATCGACGAATTGCACCATCAAGTCGTGCCGCGCTTTGTCGGCAGGGTCGGAGAAGTTGATGCGACGGATGGGAAGGTGCTCGATGTATTGCCGATTGTAGGCATAGTAGCCGCCGCTAAACGGACTGCTGAATGATTTCAAGAATGTGTCAAGCAGCTTTGAGTTGAGCAATCCTAAAATGTACTGATAGGCCATCTGTTCTTCAGGCTTGAGAGTAATTCCATAACCGCCGCCGCCCCCGCCGCCACTACCAACAAAATAGTAAAAGTTGGTTGAGTCAAAGCTAAAAGATGCTCTGCTTGCAATGCTTGGAGTAAGTATTTTCGACTGCTCCATTTCACTCAAATTCTGTGAGCGTCCAAAGGCATACCAGCGTTCATGTTTCCATTTCCCTCGCTCCCGTGCTTCCAAGCTGGCTTTATTCGTTTTCAAGTATTCCCAAGCATGGGGATATTTGCTTGACAATTCCTTAGTCGTCAAAAGTTCTGCTTTGCCATCAACGAGTTTGTACGGAAAGAGAATGGATTTGGTCAAATTTGTAACGTAATAGCGTCTCAGGTTCACCGAGCCTTTGCAAAGTGGGTGCATCAACTCGCGCTCTATTTTATGCTCTTGTTCGGTAGCTTCCGAGTAATAAGGGCCTCTTGCTCGATCTTCGAGAATGAAAACGGGATCAGCACCCGTGACCAGTCCTTGAAATATCCTGTCTGCCACATCCCCCAACCTCACCGGCATCCGGCTCAACCGCTCTAACAGCGCCGCGTCATTACCCACCGCAAAATTCCACTCGGCGGCGGTGACGGCTGAAGCGAGGATGGTCCCTGCGGAGACAGGGGGCTGGGAGACAGAGACAAGGGGCTTAAGCCCCTTGTCCTGCGGCCCCTTGTCCTGCGGCCCCTTGTCCTGCGGCCCCTTGTCCTGCGGCCCCTTGTCCTGCGGCCCCTTGTCTTGCAGCCCCTTGTCTTGCAGCCCCGTGTCTTGGTCTTGCGGCCCCGTGTCAGTCTGCGCAAGCCCCTTGCCTCGCCACTCATCCAAGTGGCTCACCTTCAGCACTTCGAATTGCTTGTTGCCTGCTTTGTCTAAAAACATGAGCGCTGTGTACGTCGTCGCGCCATCAAAAACTTGCTGGTCTCCAAAATGGACAACGTGGCCCAAATGGTGGCCTTCAGCAATCAGCCTGCGCAGGGGTTCGCCATACTTGGCGTTGAAGAACTTGTGCGGCAGGATGAAGCCCAACTGTCCGCGAGCATTGAGGAGGCTCAAGCCCCTTTCCACAAAAACCACGTATATGTCATAGTTGCCGGAACTCGCGGCGCGATAGCGGCCCTTGAGATACGGCACTTGCGCCGGGTTGGTCTCCTGCAGCGTCTGAATACGGATGTACGGCGGATTGCCAATCACCGCGTCAAAGCCGCCCGCAGGCTGGCAAGCCTCTTCCACGGAAACGCACGCGGCCTGGACAAGGGGCTTAAGCCCCTTGTCCCAGGTGGTGAGGAGCGCCGCGCCCCACCGCTCAGCGTGTTTGAGATGGTTATCGGTTACATAGTTCACAATGTTGGTCAAGGCGGTCGAGTCGGCAATCGGCACGCGGTTGAATTTCTGCGCCCACACATGCTGATTCGACCCTTTCTCCCACCCGCGCGCCCGCTGAAAAGCGAACGAGCTCGCGCCCTTGATCTTGCGAAGATGTTCCGTCAGCGTCTGCTCATCTTCGGCGGCGATCACCAGATGCACATGATCGGGCAGGATGTTGGCGGCGACCAGGGCAATCTGCTCGTTGCGACACGTCTCAAATATTTTTTCGGCGATGAACACTTGATCTTCGGCTGAAAATACCAACGGGTCACCGGTTTTCACCCCATACGTCACCATGCGTTCCGACACGCGTGAGTTGTGCGTCACGAACGTGACAAACCATAATTGCCGCGCCGGACGGTGGAACGCTCCGACAAACTCCCGTTCCCAACCAAACGGCTTGACACGCAGCAGTTCTTCTTGATTGGTAAACATCTGCCCGCTGAAGTAATCCAATCCTACCAGGCTGTTTCCGCACTTGATGTTGTGGCGCAGGTCGGGCAAGACGGTTTGCTTGAATAGGCTTACTTCCTCGTACAACTCATCGCGACGCGTGTCTTCCAGCGCCTTGAGCGACAGAGAGAAGCGCGTGACTTCTACGGCCTGCGGGTCGATGTCCACGCCGAAGATGTTTTGGATCAGGATTTCGCGCTTGAGTTTGGCGGTCAATCGCACGCGGCCATCGCTGTCGTGATAGACCGCTTCGCGGTCGCGCTTGGTCAACTGCTCCTTGTCGCCGTAATACGCCGCGTGCCATTTGATGAGCGCGGCGTATGCGCCGAGCAGGAAACTGCCACTGCCGCACGCCGGGTCGAGAATCTTGAGTTTGGCAACGTCGGCCGGCGTCTTGCACGCGGCAAGCAGTTCGCCCACCGTGTGCTGCACGATATAGTCCACGATGTACTGCGGCGTGTAGTACACGCCACCCGCTTTGCGGACTTCCGGCTTGTCTTCGATCTTGACGCGTTGATCGGTGGCGCGCACGACGCGGCCCAAAAAGCGTTCGTAGATTGTGCCGAGGATTTCAACCGGCAGCACGGCAAAGTTGTAGGGCGAGTTCTCCGGCTGCAGGTCGCGGATCACGTCGCGCACCACCTTGTTGGAAACCGTCACCGCTTCCAACTCCGGGCGTGGCTCGAAAATGCTGCCGTTATAGAACTGATTCAGTTTCGCAAAGATATCGCGGCAAGCGTTGAACCAACCTGCGTCGGCGGCGGCCAGTCCCGACTGCTCGACCTGCTCCGCCAGTTGAGTCAGGTAGTCGGCTTCGATCTCGCGGTCGGACAGCACTTTGACGAAAATCAAGCGGTCAATCAGCAGTTGCACCGCCGCCGTGATGAGCGCCCCGTCGGCCTCCGGGTTACGCTTCTTCATGTCCTTCGCCAGCCGCACGCGCCAACCGGTCTTCTCGTCGTCCATCGCGGATAGAAACGCCTTGTCAGGCGGGATGCGATTGGCTTTGACCTTCTTCGGCGAGAGGTAGCGCGCCCACAGGCCGGTCGGCCCCGCCGTGCCGCGCGAGCGGACAGTGGCGCGCACCTGCTCGCGCTCAAACAATTCCCACAAGGTGTCGAACTCGCTCACGTAATCGTCGCACGTCCAATCCAGAATACGGAAATTGCAGACCGCCTTGGGGTCGGCAGCGTACAGCGTGCAGTCAAGCAGGACGAACTCCTGGAAATCCGTGAGCAGCGCGAAATCGATTTTGCTGGACGATGGGTAGTTCTGCGTCGAATAGGCGTAGGCATAGACCTGCATCATCCAGCGCGGGTCGTGCATGTCATACTTGACCTTCTTCGCGTCGATGACCAGCAACTGCTGGCCGTCGAGTTGCAGGAGGTAGTCCGGGCGCTTGCCTTTCTCGTCGGTGCGTTGAAGCACGAATTCCCATTCAGCCACCGACAGGCCGGTGTTTTCAGTGTTCCAGTTGAGGTAGTGGAACAATCGGCGCACATAGTTGGCTTCAATCTGGGCTTCCGGCACGTCGGCCAGGCTGGGCTCATTGGCGCGGAAGTTGGCCACCAGCGCGATGATTTCGGCGCGTGCGTGTTCTTTTGTGAATGGCATAGGGCAAAGTATACCAAAATCGCGCATGAAATGTCGCATGCCCCGGTGGTACGGCTGTGTCCGCAAACCATCGATGGCCGCTGCGGCAGCAAGCCAATCGCCCGGCAGCGGCCAACCCGTTTTCGACTTGACATCGCACAATCAGCACGGTATATTGTGCGCACTACCAACCCGCCCGATGCCCCTCGCAGCGGGCGCACCCGCACGATCACTAATGTTCCATTGCACACGGGCTGTTCGGAAGCCGGAAGGAGGGAGCAGGACACAGGAAAGCAAGCCCCGCAATCGAATACGGTCAACCAACTCTGAACCTCGCGGAGAGGCCCACAACAAGAAAGGTGACACGAGCGTGAAAATCAAACTCAACATCATGCTGATTATCGCTGCGGTCTATTGGATCCTCAATGGCCTCCTAGCCCTCGTAGCGCCGTTGGCTATGTTCGGCGTCGCCGCCGATGCCCCGCCTTTCCTGGTCATGGCCATGCGGTTTTGGGGTGTGGCAAGTTTGCCGCTCGGCCTGATCGCATGGTTGATTCGGAACGCCGAAGCCTCAAAGACGCGTGATGCGGTGGTCCTGGGTTTCACCTTTTTCTTTATCCTGCAGGCGCCCGTCAGCCTGTACGGTTATTTCGTCGACCCGGGAAGCCCGCACGTGGTTTTTGCCGTTATCGAGGCGTTGATTGCGGTTGGCTTCATCATTGCGGGCCGAGCGAGCATGTCGACAAACCCCGCCTAGCAGCCTGTCGGAGAGGACTGCATTTTGTGGTCGCAGCGCCAATAACGATCTCCAAACCACAAGATGCGGTCAAAAAGACTGGCTCTCCGACAGGCTGCTAGTCTGCTTGCACTGTTCCAACGCCCGGCTTCCATTCATGAATGAAAGCCGGGCGTTGTGCGCTCGGACGGATCTGCTTGCCCAGTGTGTGCGGGAATTGCCTCGCACTGCGGCATGACGGACTTGTCAGTTCCGACAGTTTGTCGGCATACCCCCTCGCATCCAGCAATTCTCATTTTGGAGTCGGCTGCCAATATGCCCCCTCATCCCCTGCCCCTGCTCCCCCGCGCGCGTGGGGGAGCAGGGGAAAAGCTAACGGGGAGGTGCGCGGCGGCGCAGCCGCCGCGCACCTCCCCTAAGAATCTCGCCCCCTCCCAACGAAGTTGGGAGGGGGTCGGGGGGAGGGCAGCGCCACTTTTTCGGCGGGCCAGCTTGGGCCAGCTTGCGTGACAAGCGCCTGAGAGCCAGCGCATCGCAAGCGGCATTGGAAAGTACCCGTACAAAGCCAAATTGAGAATTGCTGCCTCGCATCGCTCTCGGTTGCATCCGCATGCCCGCTCGTGATAGAATCCCCCCGTAGCCTGACCTGGCACTATTCCCGCTCAAGGAGATTCGGTATGAACCGTTCGGCTGATGCGGTCGTCATTGGTGGCGGCATTTTCGGTTGCTGCACCGCCGTCCAGTTGGTCATGCAGGGCGTCAAGCGCGTCATCCTGCTGGAGAAGGGCGGGCAGGTGGCCGTCGGCGCGTCCGGCGCCAGCGGCGGCCTCGTCCGCATGCACTACTCCAACCCCAGCGACGTGCGCCTCGCCTGGCGCAGCCTCTACTGGTGGCAGAACTGGAAGGAGTGGGTCGGCGAGCCGTCCCCATTCGTCAACAGCGGCTTCGTGCAGATCGTCGGCCACGAGGACGCGCAGAACCACGACGCGATTGTCAAGGTGATGCAGGGCATGGGTGTCGACACGCAGAAGATCACGATCGCCGACCTCAAAGAACTGGTGCCGGGCATTTACACCGAAGACCTCGGCGCGGCCTCATACGAATCGCAAAGCGGCTTCGCCTATCCGGCCGATGCGGTGCAGTACCTCGCCACACGCGCACGCGCGCTGGGCGTCGAGGTGTTGCTGAACACCGCCGCCACAAAGCTCGTGACGCAGTCCGGCCGCATCACCGGCGTCGAGACCAGCGACGGGTCGATCACCGCCGGGGCGGTCGTGCTGGCCGCCGGCGCGTGGGCCGGCAAACTGGCCGAGACCGCCGGGCTCAAGCTTGAGCTGACCCCGAAGCGCCTGATGGCCGCCAACAGCGGCTGGCCGTCGGGCATGGGCCGCCACCCGGTCATCATCGACCGCGCCATGGGTCTTTACACGCGCAACGACCGCAACCAGCGCAACCTGTTCGGCATCGAGCCGTCCGACCCGGTTGATCCGGACTCGCCGGATGCGTTCGAGTTGACGCCGGGCGCGCTGGAGCGCGGCCTCAAGCATGTCGCAGGCCGCCTGACGCACATGGCCAAATCCAACGACCCGGTCGGCTGGGCCGCGCCCGATGCGTACGGTGCCGACGGGCACGCCATCCTTGGCCTCGCGCCGGGCATCGCCGGCCTGTTCCTGGCCACCGGCGGCAGCGGCTCGAACTTCAAGACCGGTCCCGCCATCGGCGAGGCAATCGCGCAGTTGGTCGTCACCGGCCGCGCCACACAGGTCGACCTGGAACCGTTCCGCGCATCGCGCTTTGCCGAAGGCAAGCCGCTGGCCGGCAAGAATGACTACGCGCCGAATATGGTCGGTGAAGCGCGGCAGTCGCACGGCTAGTCGCTAGGAGGATCGATGAATCGCACAGCAGATGCAGTCGTTATTGGCGGCGGCATTCTCGGTTGCTGCACCGCTGTCCAGTTGGCCATGCAGGGCGTCAAGCGTGTCGTGCTGCTGGAGAAGGGCGCGCAGGTGGCGGTCGGTGCCAGCGGCGCCAGCGGCGGACTCGTCCGCATGCACTACACCAACCCCGGCGACGTGCGCCTCGCCTGGCGCAGCCTGCACTGGTGGCAGAACTGGAAAGAGTGGGTTGGCGAGCCGTCCCCATTCGTCAACAGCGGCTTCGTGCAGATCGTCGGGCGCGACGAGGTGCAGACGCACGCCGCCATCGTCAAGTTGATGCAGGAAATCGGCGTGGACGCGCAGATCATCTCGATGGATGATCTGAAGGAACTGGTGCCGGGCATCAGCACGGACGATCTGGGCGTGGCATCGTACGAGCCGCAGAGCGGCTTCGCCTACCCGCCCGATGCGGTGCAGGGCCTGGCCGTGCGGGCGCGTGCGCTGGGCGTCGAGGTGCTGCTGAACACCGCCGCCACGAGGATCGTGACGCAGTCCGGCCGCATCACCGGCGTCGAGACCAGCGACGGCCTGATCACTGCCGGGGCGGTCGTGCTGGCCGCCGGCGCGTGGTCCGGCAAGCTCGCCGAGGACGTCGGGCTCAAGCTGGAGCAGACGCCGAAGCGCTCGATGGCGGCCAACAGCGGCTGGCCGTCCGGTGCGGGCCGCCACCCGGTCATCATCGACCAGATCTGGGGCCTGTACATGCGTAACGACCGCAACCAGCGCGACCTGTTCGGGCTGGAGCCGCTGGAGCCGAAACAGCCGCTCAACCCCGATGACCCAAATTCGTTCGAACTGACGCCCGGCGCGCTGGAAGCCGGGTTGGCCAAGGTACAGCGCCGGCTGACCTTCATGGCGCGCTCCAACGACCCGGTCGGCTGGGCGGCGCCGGAAGCGTATACAGCCGACAACCACGCCATTCTCGGCGCGGTACCCGACCGGCCGGGGCTGTTCCTGGCGACCGGCGGTACCGGGTCGAACTTCAAGACCGGTCCCGCCATCGGCGAGGCGATCGCCCAGTTGGTCGTCTCCGGCCGCTGCACGCACGTCGATTTGAGCGAGTTCCGCGCCAGCCGCTTTGCGGAGGGCAAGCCCATCGTCGCCCCGTACCAGTACGGGCCAGATATCTACGCCGGCGGCCTGTCGCACGGCTAGTAGTCCGTCAGGATAGAATGGCGGGGTACAGGGGCTTGAGCCTGATGCGCGCATCGTCGGACGTGAAATGCCAAGTTACGGTCGCACCAGAACGATTACGTTCGTTGCTCCAGCGTATCGCCACGCTCTGGAAGGTTGAGCAATCGCCAATGCGCCCGGTCAAACACGGGCGACTGAATACGCTGAATTCGATTTCGGCCATGTTGAGCCAACAGCCATGGGTGGGCGTGTACTGCAGGTCGAGTTTGTGAAGTAGTCGCCGTGCTTCGGCCGGTGCAGACACCTTAGCTGGACTTTATCCAAAAATCACGTATAGCACAGCGCATCGGCCAAGCGATTGAACAGCACGGCCGGGAGTTTTGCGATGTGCCGGTGAAACACGGACATGCAAGAAGCCGGCTGACGCCGTAAGTCACGACGCGCGGCCGCCAGGCCGTCACTGAAGGTCGGCAGCGGCTTGTCATAGCAGGCCGCGCCGCGTGAGCACGTGGCCGCGCTGTGACAGACGATGAGCGACCAGGGTAATCAGTGAAAACAAGCCGTAGAGCACCGGTGTCGTGCGAGCGATTGCCTGGTCGGACCACTGACGCTGGGTCTCGACACCGAGGTGTTCACACACTTCCCGATTGGTGACTTCCAATTGCTCATCCTGTGCCCGCGCTTTCAGCGTGGAGCGTGGCATACGCCACACAGCAGGACAGGCGTTGCACAAACCACTCGACGATTTGCCGGGCCGACACGCTCGGGTCTGTGCACAGCAACGTCTGGGTCTTGAAATGGCCCAACCGATCGCGCACGATCACCCAGCGAATCGGCAAGACCGGTAGTCCCCCGTGGTACCAGACGGTCGTGCCGGCGGTGAGTTCACTCTGGCGCTTGAACTCACCGTACCAGATGCGCACGACGCACGTTGCGCATGGCGTGCGCACCCTGGCTGCCGCCTGCTCCAGGGCTGGCAGGCGTTTACCTTTCTTGGCTGGGCGGCCACTGGGTGCGCGTTTGTTCTGGGATGGTGCCGGCGCATACAGCGCCGCGTCCATCCGGAAACGCACCACCATTTTAATCGGGTTAGCCAGTTGTGTCATCCGCCACAGAAACGCAATCGACGCATAGCTGTTATCGCCCACAAACACCAGTGCGCGTGCCGGCAGCCAGCGGCGTACGTGCAGCAAAGCCTGGCGCATCCAGTCGAGCATGCGCTTGTACGCCCGCAGGTTGTCGGCATAGAACCGTTCCGACGGAGCCAGAATCGTCAGGGATGGCAAAGCCCAAACACACTGGGCAAACGGAATCGGACTCAGCGGCAGCACTGTGATCCAGCGCAGACCGCCCGGCTCAGTACGCGATGGTAGGTCTGAAAATGCCGCTCATCGCTCCGGCCCATGACGCGCAGGGCTGCGCACACCGTACGCTGGTTTCCAAACGCGCGAGTCGAAATGTACGGCGAACGACGCCCGCAGAACGGTATCATCGCTTGGCAAGGTCGGCCGCGGTCCAAGAATTCTCGCCAGGACTCTTGACCAGCTTGCCTTGTCACTTCAACGTACAATTTGGATAAAGCCCAGCTAAGTAGAAGCTTTCCACGAAGGGACACGACGAAGAAGCGCTATTCGAGTCGATTTGTGTTAGTCGTGGATTGGTTGGAGGCTTATGGATTTCGTCATTGCGCTGGTGATCGGCTACCTGGCCGGCTCGATACCGACCGCATATATCATCGCGCGCTTCTACAAGCAGATCGACATCCGCACGGTGGGCAGCGGCAACGTCGGCGGCAGCAACGTCGGCATGCACGTCGGCAAGCTGCCGTATGCCGCGACACTGCTATTCGACCTGATCAAGGGCGCGCTCGTCATCGCGGTGCTGGAGCGGTATGGGTTCGGCGCGGCCCCGCGCATCGCCGCCGGAGTGGCTGCTATCGCGGGCCATAATTGGCCGGTCTGGCTCGGCTTCGCCGGCGGGCGCGGCATCGCGACGACGGGCGGCGTGCTATTCATGTTCGGCCCGCTGGAGACGGTGCTGGCTGGCATCGGCATCGGCATCGGCGCGCTTGTTTTCAAGCAGGGCGCGGTCGCGACGCTGGTCGTGTTCGCGCTTTGGCCGCTCGTCGCCGCCCTGCGCGGCGGCAGGCCGGAGGTGATTGTGCTTGGCCTTTGCGTCTGCCTGCTGATCATCGTGCGCCGACTGCAGGGCAGCCGGGGCATCCACCGGAACGTCGCAGGCGAGCGCGTGCACTGGAACCGCTTCTGGTTCGATCGCGATATTCGCGAGGAGAAAGCGTGGGTGGAGCAGAGGGGCAGCAAGCAGTAGTCAGAAGCCAGTAGTCAGTGAACGGTGAGCGGTGAACAGAGGAGGGCAAGGTCCTCGCGGGGATCATCCCGGAGCAGCAATTCTCATTTTGGAGTCGGCCGCCAGGTTGCCTCCTCATCCCCTGGCCCCTTCTCCCCCGCGCGCGCGGGGGAGCAGGGGAAAAGCTAACGGGGAGGTGCGCGGCGGCTACGCCGCCGCGCACCTCCCCTTAGAATCTCGCCCCCTCCCAACGAAGTTGGGAGGGGGTCGGGGGGAGGGCAACGCCGCTTTCTTGGCGAGCCAGCATGCGTGA